>CAZVLI010000409.1:0-4396 GCA_964627965.1 uncultured Rhodospirillales bacterium | reverse complement strand
CGAGATGGACGAGAGCCTGCACAGCCTGCGCGAGCACATCGTCGGGCTGAACTGCGGCCGCTGGGACTACATCTTCAGCTACATCAAGAAGTTCCGGAACCGTGGCGACATGGTGCTGCCGGATCGCGATCAGGTCGGCATGACCGTGCACTTCCTGCGCTCCTACAGCCAGGAGCTGATCAAGACCTGTCACCGGCGCGGCGCGTTCGCGATGGGCGGCATGGCGGCGCAGATCCCGATCCGCAACGATGCCGAGGCCAACGAGGCCGCCATCGCCAAGGTGAAGGCGGACAAGGAGCGCGAGGCCGGCGACGGCCATGACGGCACCTGGGTCGCCCACCCCGGCCTGGTCCCGGTCGCCAAGGAAGTGTTCGACCGGTTGATGCCGGAAGCGAACCAGCTCGCCCGCCAGCGCCAGGACGTGAATGTCGGCGCCGCCGACCTGCTGAAGGTGCCGGAGGGGACGATCACCGAGGCCGGCCTGCGCCACAACCTCAACGTCGGCATCCAGTATGTCGAAGCCTGGCTCGGCGGTTCCGGCTGCGTGCCGATCTACAACCTGATGGAAGACGCGGCGACGGCCGAGATCTGCCGCGCCCAGCTCTGGCAGTGGATCAAGCACGGCGCCTCGATCACCGGCGGCCCGAAGATCGAGCCGGACATGGTCCGTCGACTGGCGGCCGAGGAGCTGGAGAAGGTCAAGGAACTGGTCGGCGAGGAGCGGTTCAACAGCGGTCACTACCAGGCCGCGGCGGAACTGTTCGACGAGATGATTTTCGCCGACGACTTCGCCGACTTCCTGACCCTGCCGGCCTATGAACGGATCGTGACAGTCGCCTGACGCGGAAGTCTTTCAACACGTCCTAACATGCCATAATCTGCGCGGTAGAGTGAGATACTGTAACCGTCGGGTACGCGTTGGCAGGCTTCGACAAGGGTGACGATACCGAGCTGGCCGGCTGGCTGAGCGAAGTCGCGGAGGCGCTGCAGGAAGCTGTCGCGGTCTTTGACTCCGAAGACCGCCTTGTCTTCTGCAACGACGCCTACCGGCAGATCTATCCCGGCATCGAGCACGAACTGGTCGCTGGCGCGCCGTACGACGACATCGTCCGGAAAGCGATCGAGAACGGCATCGTCCCCGAGGCGGCAGACGACCCGGAGGCCTGGATCGCACGGCGCAAGCGCGACCGGCGGAATCCGCCGCCGCCTTACGAAGCCCGGCGCGGCGATCGTTGGGTCGAGATCATTGACCGCCGATTGTCGAGCGGCGGCTTGGTTTGCCTGCGCTCGGACGTGACGGAAGCGCGGCGACACGAAGCCGCACTGCGCGACAGCGAGAAGCGCTTTCGCGACTTCGCGCTCGCCTCGGCGGAGTGGCTCTGGGAAACCGACGCGCAGCACCGTTTCGAGTTCGTTTGGCCCGAACGCACACCGGACGGCCGCAATGTCAGCACGGACTATCTTGGAAAGACGCGCGAGGAAGCATTGGGTGAGCGACTCGCGCCTGAAACGGCGGCGCGCCTGCGGCATATCATCGACCGTCACGAACCGTTCCGCGATTTCTCGCTGACCCACCTCGGCGACGACGGGCCGTCCCGCTGGCTACGACTGAACGGCGTTCCGGTTTTCGACGAGGATGGCCGGTTCGATGGATATCGTGGCACGGGCCGCGATGTTACCGAGCACGTCCGGGCCGAGTTGGCGTTGACGCAAAGCCGCGACCACCTGCAGCTCGTCATAGATGCCGTGCCCTCGCCGGTGCTCTACTACGACACGCAGATGGTGTGCCGGTTCGCCAACCGGGCGGCGATCGAGTGGCTCGGCCAGCGCTGGGGCGCGTTGCTCGGGCGATCGATCGACGAAATCCTGACACCGGACGAAAAGGGCAAGGTCAGCGGCTATCACGCGCGAGCGCTGGCCGGCGAGTTCGTGACATTCGAAACGCGGGTGCGCTACCCGGACGGCATCACGCGAGACATCGAAGCGAGCTACACGCCCGACATTGGCGACGACGGCGACGTACGCGGCTTCGTGATCGTCACCTACGACGTCTCCGAGCGCAACCGCATCGCCGAGGCGACCGCGCGCAACGAAGCTCACCTGCGGCAGGTCGAGCAGCTGCAGCTCATCGGGCAGCTGACCGGCGGAATCGCGCACGACTTCAACAACCTGCTGACCGTGATCGGCGGCAACCTGAGCCTGCTCGAAGGCCGGCTCGGCGACGACGAGACGGCAATGTCGATGCTGGCCGCGGCACGGCGCGGCGCGACACATGGCGCCGACCTCGTGACCCAGCTCATGGCCGTGGCCCGACGCCAGGTCCTGCATCCGAAGGCGGTCGACGTCGCCGAGGCGATACGACGGATGGCATCGCTGCTGCGTCGCATGCTGCCGCCTCACATCGAGATCGCCGTCGACGTCGCCCCGGACCTGCCGCCGGCCTTCGTCGATGGGCCGCGCCTGGAGGATGCGCTGCTGAACCTGGCGATCAATGCCCGCGATGCCATGCCGAACGGTGGCCAACTACACCTCTCCGGAAGAGCGGCGGCGGCCGATCCCGATGCCGAGCATGGCGTCGTATCGCGCGATCATTGCGTCGTCGTGGTCTCCGACGATGGCACCGGCATCTCCGAGGAAGTGTTGCGCAGCATCTACGAACCGTTCTTCACCACCAAACCCGTCGGTAGCGGCAGCGGCCTCGGCCTCGCCATGGTCAAGGGCTTCGTCGAGCAGTCCGGCGGCGAGATCAGGATCAGCACCGAGCTCGGCGTCGGCAGCAGTTTCGAACTCCTGCTGCCACTGGCCGCCGACCAGCCGCCCGACGCGCTGGCGGCCGCCGGTGACACGCTGACGGGTGGCGGCGAGACCATCCTAGTGGTCGAAGACGACGACGATATTCGCGCGTATGCACTCAAGGCCCTGACCAAGCTCGGCTACCGCCCGATCGGCGCCGCCGACGGCAACGAAGCGCTGCGCATCATCGACGCCGGCGCGACGATAAGCATGCTGTTCACCGATATGATGCTGCCGGGCGGCCTGGAAGGGCCGGACCTTGCCGAGCGGGTACGCGAGCGGCTGCCTGACCTTCCGGTCCTGTTCACGTCGGGCAATGCCGAGCGCTTCGCGAATGCGCAGCTGAGCCATCCACTACTGAAGAAGCCATACGATCTGGCGCAGCTCTCGCTCCGCCTTCACGCCGGGCTGCGCGGCGACAACGATGGTGATGTGACGACCGTCACTGACAGCACCGGCGAGCCGACGAACATCTCCCTTAATGGCCGTGCGAACGAACAGGCCGCAGCGGCGGGCTCGACCGCCAGACCTGAGGAAACACCATGAGCGAACCGGCGGCGCCGGGTCGGGCGCTGCGCGTCCTCGCGATCGACGACGACGAACTCGTCGCACAGACCGTCGTGGCCATTCTCCGCTCGGCCGGACACGAGGCGACATCGGCCCCGGACGGCGTCGAGGGTCTCGAACTGGTCCGGAACGGCTCGTTCAACGCCGTCGTGACCGACATCATGATGCCACGCAAGGAAGGCATCGAGACCATCCTGGAGATCCGGCGCGACCGGCCGGAGATCAAGATCATGGCGATCTCCGGCGGCTCGACCGGCAGTACCGACTTCCTGCAGTGGGCGCAGAAGCTCGGTGCCGATGCCGTCCTGGCCAAGCCGTTCTCGGCCCAGGAGTTCCTCGACGCCCTGCACGCGATGTGGCCGGACGAGACCTGATCGCGAGATAGCGGCAAGTTCAGTAGCCGGTGAGCCACCGTTGCGGGCACACTGGCGACCATGAAGTCGGACCACCCGATCACCCACGACATCGTCCTGGTCGGCGGCGGGCACAGCCACGTCGCCGTGCTGATGCGTTTCGCCATGCGGCCGGTTCCAGGGGCGCGGCTGACGCTGATCACGCGCGACGTCGTGACGCCCTACTCCGGCATGCTGCCCGGCCTGATCGCCGATCACTACACGCATGACGAGGCGCATATCGACCTGCGCAAGCTGGCCGCCTTCGCCGGCGCGCGGCTCTACCATACGTCCGTCGACGGCATCGACACGCTGCGGCGCGAGGTGAGCTGCGTCGGCCGACCGCCGGTTGCCTACGACCTGCTATCCATCGACATCGGCTCGACGCCGCGCAAGGCCGGCATCGAGGGCGCGGTCGAACACGCCCTGCCGGTGAAGCCGGTCGACGGCTTCCTGCGGGGCCTGGCCGCCATCGAAGCGCGGGCGCAGGCAGGCTTCCGGATCGTGGTGATCGGCGGCGGCGCCGGCGGCGTCGAACTGGCGCTCAGCCTGCGCCATCGCCTGCGCCACCTCTCCGAACTGTCCGTCACCGTGGTCAGCGACAATGCCGAACCGCTGCCGAACCATGCGCCGGCCGTGCGCCG
>CAZVLI010000408.1:2973-4401 GCA_964627965.1 uncultured Rhodospirillales bacterium | reverse complement strand
CTCTCCGGCGGCCAGCAGCAGCGCCTGTGCATCGCCCGCGCCATCGCCGTGAACCCGGAAGTGGTGCTGATGGACGAGCCGTGCTCGGCGCTCGACCCGATCGCCACCGCGCGCATCGAGGAGCTGATCGACGAGCTCTCGGCCAACTACACCATCGTCATCGTGACCCACTCGATGCAGCAGGCCGCGCGCGTGTCGAACTACACGGCCTTCTTCCACCTCGGCAAGCTGGTCGAGCGCGACGAGACCGCGACGATCTTCACCAGCCCGTCCGACCAGCGCACCCAGGACTACATCACCGGCCGCTTCGGCTGACGGAGAGAACGATGGAAAAGGGCAACACCGACCACATCGTTTCCGCCTACGACCAGGAGCTGGCAGAGCTCTCGTCGATGATCCTGCGCATGGGCGGGCTCGCCGAGGCGCAGCTCGCCAGCGCGATCAAGGCGATCTCGACCCGCGACAGCGACCTGGCCGAGAAGGTCGTGGCGGCCGACACCAAGGTCGACGCGCTGGAGGCCGAGGTCGACGAGCACGCGACACGGATGCTGGCGCTGCGCCAGCCGATGGCGGTCGACCTGCGCGCCATCGTCGCCGCGCTGAAACTGTCGGCCGATCTGGAGCGCATCGCCGACTACGCCAAGAACATCGCCAAGCGGTCGCTGGTGCTGAACCAGCACCCGACCTTGCCGGCCGTGCATGCGGTGCCGCGTATCGGCGCGCTGACCCAGCGGATGATCTCCGACGTGCTCGACGCCTACGCCCGCAAGGACGTGCCGATGGCGGTCGAGGTCTGGCATCGCGACGAAGACGTCGACCAGCTCTACAACAGCCTGTTCCGCGAGCTGCTGACCTACATGATGGAGGATGCCCGGACCATCACTTCCGGCACCCACCTCATGTTCGTCGCCAAGAACCTCGAGCGGATCGGCGACCTGGCCACCAACATGGCCGAGACCATCCATTTCCTGATCGAGGGCAAGCACCTGACCGAGACCCGGCCCAAGGGCGACGACACGTCGTCCTACGCCGGCCCGGTCCAGCCCTGATGCGCGCGCGGGCGACCCGCCCGGAGAAGTAAACGGACACGCCGACGATGCAGCCGCGGATACTACTGGTCGAGGACGAGGCACCGTTGGTCACGGTGCTGACCTACAATTTCGAGGCCGCCGGCTTCGACGTGGAGACCGCCACCGATGGCGAGGAGGCGCTGCTGCTGATCGAGGAGCGGGTGCCTGACCTCGTCGTGCTGGACTGGATGCTGCCCGGCGTTTCCGGCCTGGAGGTCTGCCGGCGGCTACGGCGCGGACCCGCCACGGCACAGCTACCGGTGGTGATGCTGACCGCCCGCGCGGAGGAGAACGACCGGCTGCGCGGGCTGGAGATCGGCGCCGACGACTACGTCACCAAGCCGTTCTCCCCAAAGTA
>CAZVLI010000408.1:0-2963 GCA_964627965.1 uncultured Rhodospirillales bacterium | reverse complement strand
CGCGTCCGCGCCGTTCTGCGCCGCACCCGACCGGCCACGGCACAGGAATCGCTCGAGTTCGACGACCTCAAGCTCGATCTTGTACGGCACCGCGTCACCCGGCGCGGCCGCGACGTGCACCTCGGCCCGACCGAGTTCCGTCTGCTGCGCTACTTGCTGGAACACCCCGGCCGCGTGTTCAGCCGCGAGCAGATTCTCGACGCGGTCTGGGGTCACGACGCCGAGATCGAGCTGCGCACCGTCGACGTGCACATACGTCGCCTGCGCAAGGCCCTGAACGCCAGCGGCGGTCCCGACCTGATCCGCACCGTCCGCGCCGCCGGCTACGCCTTGGACCGCGCCGACGCCGAGGTCTAGTGCATTCCCGCTAACGCGGAGGCGCACCGGCCTAAACGCGAAACGCTCTAGGGACCACATCGCGCCTACGCGTCACGGTCATCTGCAGTTCGTCGACTACCTGGGCGGCTTGTCGACGTGGATGGCCCGGACAAGCCGGGCCATGACGACGCCACTCTATGAGATCTCGTCATGCCCCGCTTCATGCGGGGCATCCACGTCGGGCAGCCGCCGACGGCGTCGACATCGTATCCACATAGCTGGGTCGCGAATCTTCAACGTGGTCGCGGCCTACGCGGGCATCTAAGCTTCCTCGATCAGGGGAGCCGATCGATGAGCGAGACCGTCTGCATCCGCAATGCCGCCTGGGTCGCCGCGTGGGACCAGGCGAACCAGCGCCATGTCTACATGCGCGGCGTCGACGTCGCCTTCGGCGGCGGCACCATCACCTACATCGGTGAGAAGTTCACCGGCACCTGCGAACGCGAGATCGACGGTCGCCGCCGCTTCGTCATGCCGGGCCTGATCAACATCCACGCGCACCCCTGCACGGAGCTCGCGTCCAAGGGCATCCGCGAGGACCACGGCGTGCCCGAGCAGTACATGACGGGCCTGTACGAGCGCATGCTGGCCTTCCGGCTCGACGAGGACGGCCAGCGCGCCGGTGCCGAGGCCGCCTATGCCGAGGCCCTGCAATGCGGCATCACCACGCTGGCCGACCTGTCCGGCGGCTTCGACGGCTGGCTCGACCTGCAGGCGCGCTCAGGCCTTCGGATGTACGCGGCGCCGGCCTTCGCCTCGGCGCGCTGGCGCATGGAACGACGTCACGAATTGCTGTTCGACTGGGACGAGAAGGCCGGCGAGGCCGGCTTCGATCGCGCCGTCGCGCTGATGGACGAGGCCGAGGCCCACGAATGCGGGCGGCTCAAGGGCGTGGTGTTCCCGGCGCAGATCGAGACCGTGACGCCGGACCTGTTCCGCAAGGCCAAGGCCTACGCCGACCAGACCGGCCGCCTGATCACCACCCACATCTCCCAGTCGGTCGTGGAGTTCAACGAGATCGTCAACCGCCACGGCATTTCGCCGGTGCAGTACGGCCACTCGCTCGGCCTGCTCGGCCCGAACACGATCCTCGGCCACTGCATGTTCATCGACCAGCATTCGTCGCTGCGCTGGCACACCCGCGACGACCTGCGCCTCCTGGCCGAGACCGGCACCTCCGTCGCGCATTGCCCGGCGCCGTTCGCGCGCTATGGGGACAAATTGGAGGACATCGGCGCCTACGCCGCCGCCGGCGTGAATGTCGGCATGGGCACCGACGTGGCGCCGCACAACCTGCTGGAAGAGATGCGGCTGGCGATCATCCTGGCCCGCGTGCACCGCAAGCACATGGACGCCGCCAGCTCGACCCTACTGTTCAACGCGGCTACGCTCGCCGGCGCGAAGGCGCTCGGCCGCGACGACATCGGCCGGCTGACCCCCGGTGCCAAGGCCGACATCGTGCTCGTCGACCTCGACAACGAGGACATGCGCCCGCTGCGCGACCCGATCCGCACGCTGATCTTCACCGCCGTCGACCGCGCCATCGCCGAGGTCTTCGTCGACGGCCACCAGGTCGTCGCCAACGGCAAGTGCACCACGCTGGACCGCACCGACGCCCTGCAACGCCTGGAAGCGGCGCAGCAGCGCATGATCTCCAACGTGCCGCAGCACGACTTCATGCACCGCACAGCGGAGGAGATCTCGCCGCTCACGCTGCCGACGGCCTGACCGACGGGGAGCCAGATCATGCCCGGCGAATTCTCAGGCAAGCGCGTGCTGGTCACGCAGGCGGGCGACTACATGGGGCCGGCTTCGGTCGAGGCGTTTCGTCGCGAGGGCGCGGACGTGATCGCGCACGACGGCGTGCTCCCCGACTCGGCGAGTGCCGACGCACTGGTCCGGGACGCCGGCGCCATCGACATCCTGATCGCGAACCACGCCGCCGCGAACGAGGTCGGCACCAAGGTCGCCGACATGGCCGACGACGACTGGACGCGCATGTTCGACGTGATGGTCCACCCGCTGCACTGGCTGGTGCGCGCGGTGACGCCGCAGATGACCGAGCGACGCGCCGGCAAGATCATCGTCTTCGGCAGCGCCACGGCCCTGCGCGGCGTGCCCAACCTGTGCGGCTACAGCGCCGCGCGTGGCGCGCAGGCCGCCTACGTCCGCGCGGTCGGCGTCGAGCTGGCGCGGCACAACGTGCAGATCAATCTGATCGCCCAGAACTACGTCGAGAGCGAGGTCTACTACCCGCCGCAGGTGACCGAGACCCCGAAGTTCCAGGATCACATGCGCCGCAACGTCCCGATCAACCGGCTGGCCGCGGCGGAGGAAGACGTGGCCCTGGCCATGTTCCTGGCAAGCGACAGAAGCGACTTCTTCGTCGGTCAGGTCATTCCCTTCGCCGGCGGCTGGGTCAGCTGAACGCCACGACATGACCGATCAGCCGACGAGCACGGCCGTCGCGCCCGCCTCCCTTCTGCCGGCGATGGGCTGGATGGCCGGCGCGCTGCTGTCGTTCGTCGGCATGGGCGTGGCCGGTCGCGAGCTCGCTGTCGAGCTGGCGCCGCACCACGCCTCCT
>CAZVLI010000407.1:0-4406 GCA_964627965.1 uncultured Rhodospirillales bacterium | reverse complement strand
CGCCAGCCGGACGGCGCACACATCGAGTTCGCGCGCGCGCTGTCCAACCCGATCGGCCTGAAGTGCGGCCCGAGCCTGGAGCCGGACGAACTCATCGGGTTGATCGACGCGCTGAACCCGGAGGACGAGCCCGGCAAGCTGACGCTGATCTGCCGCTTCGGTGCCGACAAGGTGCTGGAGAAGCTGCCGCGCCTGGTCCAGGCGGTGCAGCGCGAAGGCCGCACGGTGATCTGGAGCTGCGACCCGATGCACGGGAACACCGTGAAGTCGTCGACCGGCTACAAGACCCGTTCGTTCGACCGGGTCCTGGCCGAGGTCCGCGGCTTCTTCGCCGTGCACCAGGGCGAAGGCACGCATGCCGGCGGCATCCACGTGGAGATGACCGGGCAGAACGTCACCGAGTGCATCGGTGGTGCCCAGCTCATCGACGAGTCGCAGCTGTCGTCGCGCTACCACACGCACTGCGATCCGCGGTTGAACGCCTCGCAGGCGCTGGAGCTCGCCTTCCTGGTGGCGGAGACGCTGAAGAAGCAGCGTCAGCAGAACGGCAACGCGACCCGCGTGGTGGCACGCCGCGCCTAGCCGACGCCTGTCGATCGACCGCGACGAGGGGGCGGCGATGGATATCGAATCCGAGATATCGCGCTACACCGACCACTACTTCAAACGCACGAAGCAGGTGGTGCAGCACGAGGGCGACGCGTCCGTCACCTACGCGGTGTTCATGCGCCGGCCGGTGGTGTTCACGCCGAAGCTGGCGATCGACTGGTTGCGGGGTGTCGAGGCGGCGCGGAAGACAGAGTTCGACATCCGTCCCTGCTTCGAGGAGGGTGCGTGGGTCGGCGCGGGCGAACCGCTGCTTTACCTCTCCGGCTCCTTCGTCCACCTCGTCGATCTCGAGACCATCCTGCTGCAGAAGCTGGGGCCGGCGTGCGTCGCCGCCTACAACGCCTTCGCGATGTGCCAGGAGATGCCGAAGACGGCGTTCCTGGCGATGGACGCGCGGCACTGCGCCGGGTTCGAGATGGCCGAAATGATGGCCTACGCCGCCAGCGTCGGCAGCCGCATGGCGCAAAAGGACTCCGGCGCGATCGGCTTCATCGGCAACGCCACCGACGCCACCGCCGGCTATTTCGGCCAGCAAGGCGGCATGGGCACGATGCCGCACGCGCTGATCGGCTACGCCGGCTCGACCAAGCGCGCGGCGGAGATGTACGTCGACACGTTCCCCGGCGACCCGCTGACGGTGCTGGTCGACTATTACGGCCAGGAGGTTTCCGACGCCCTCGCGGTGGCGCGACGCTTCCCCGAGATGGCCGCCGAGGGCCGCATATCGGTGCGGCTCGATACGCACGGCGGCCGGTTCGTCGAAGGGCTGGACCCCGCCCGCTCGTACGCGGTGCTGGAGAAGCATGTGCCGAAAGCGGTCCGGCAGTACCGTACCGAGGACGAGCTGCGCTGGCTGGTCGGCACCGGCGTCTCGGCGGCGGCGATCTTCCACATGCGCGACGAACTCGACGCCGCCGGCTTCGACAAGGTGAAGATCGTCGCGTCGTCCGGCTTCAACGTGGCGAAGTGCCAGGTGATGGGCGGCGTAGGCGCGCCGATCGACGTGGTCGGCACCGGCTCGTTCCTGCCGGAGAACTGGCGCGAGACCTACGCCACCGCCGACATCATCGCCTACAACGGCCAGCCATCGGTGAAGATCGGCCGCGAGTTCCTGCTCAACAAGTGGCAGGACGCCAACGGCGGCTGATTGCAAAAGAAATGCCCGGAACGTATCCGGGCATTTCAAGCTCTTCGCGATGTCATGGCCGGGCCTTGCCCGGTCTTCGTTTTTCTACTGTACCGCGGTGCCGGTTGCCGCCTCGGCACGATCGTCCTTGTGCCGGCCTTCGGCGGTCTTCTGGCTCGGCGACCCGGGAACGAACTTGTCCTTCTCGATCTCGTCGGTCACCGCCCATGGGCTCATGTCGTCGTTCAGGTAGAACTCGCGCTGTTCCTTCAACGTGAAGGGGCGCGAGCCAAGACGACCGAGGATGGCGATCTGGCCGCCGGTCTCGTCGACCGCGCGGTCGCGGGCCAGGCCGCGGGAAACCGAGATTGCTGGCCACGACGTCTTGCGCCAGGCGATCAGCTCCGGCTTCGGCTCCGGCGAGAAGCCGTAGAAGCGCGGCTGGCTGTCCGGTGCGGTGAGCTGGACAACCTTCATGCCGTTGGCGCCGTCGGCGACATAGGCGAACAGCGACGCGTTGGTGGAGCCGACCACGACGTCACGGGCGTCGTTGAGTTGCCCGCCCGCGGTGAACATCTCGTAGACCTTCGGTTGCTCCGGACGCTCGACGTCGATGATCGCCAGTCCTTCCGAACCCGCCGCGACGTAGGCGTAGGTGCGCGCGACGTAGATCCGCTGACCGTCTTTCAGCGGCACGAAGGCGCTGTCCACCGGTCGCGGCGATTCCGGGTTCGTCACGTCGACCACCTTGAAGCCCTCGGCGTCGGTGACGAACAGATAGCGGAACTGCAGCGCCGTGGCCCGGACGTCCGGCATCTCCAGCACTGTGATGACCTCGGGCTTCAGCGGATCGTCCATGTTGAGGACCACCACGCCCTTGTCGGTCGCGACGTAGAAGTAGTAGCCAGCGATGGTCAGGTGCCGCGCCCCGGTGAGCACGCCACCCGGGTTGTAGGTCAGCGCGCGCTCGAAGAAGTTGTTGCGCGGCTCGCCATCGGAGAGCGTGTTCACATCGACCACGATCAGGCCCTCGACGCTGTCGGTGACGAAGGCGTGGTTGTAGATCGGGTGGAACGGCTGCTCCTGGTTGGTCTCGAACATCAGCTTGGCCTGCTCCTCATCGGAGCGCAGGCCAGTGAGGTCATGCGTCTGCCGCGCCGGGTGGATCGGCTGCTCGGTCGGCAGCACCACACAGGTCGCGTTCTCGGTGTCGACGCGGGTGTTGTGGCCGAGCGGGCCAAACGGCGCCGTGATGATGCGGTCGGAGAAGCCCTTGTTGGCGATCGACGCGACGTCATAGGCCTGGAAGCCGTTCGTACCTTCCGCGACGTAGAGATACTCGCCACGGAGCTGGATGCAGCCCGTCCGCCAGCCCGGCTGGGTGTAGTAGTCGGGCAGCTCGCGGCCACGCTCCTGGTGCTCGCGGTACCAGTCCGGATAGGCGTACTTCTGCAGGTAGCTGCCGATGACCGCCTGCGGCTCTTCCCACTCGGTGACGGTCACGGCCTCGAAGCCGCCATCGCCGCCGACCCAGGCATTGTAGCCGACGAAGTTGACGAAGTTGGTCCCGTGCAGCAGCAGCTGCGCCATGATCGCGTTGTTGTCGTTCTGCTCGCTGAGGTGACAGTCGGTGCAGGTCTTGGTCTCGGTCTTGCGCGCGGTGTGCGGGAAGTGCGGCGCGAAGGCCTGGCTCGAGTAGCCCGACGCGGCAACCGGCGGCTGCTGAATGTAGATCTTCTCGCGAGTGATGTTCTTGGACGACAGCACCAGCGCGGAGGACGAGCGGATCGGGGTGATCGCGTTGCCCTTGGTGGTCTGGTGCCGGCCGAGCTGGAACATCTGGTCGCGCACGACCTGCGGATTGTAGGTCGCGTAGTTACGCGTAATGCCGCCCTCGTAGTGGTGGCGCTCCTTCTTCCAGTTCGCCTGGATCGGCAGGTGGCAACCGGCGCAACTGGTGGTCCACGACAGATGGCAGGTAAAGCACATCATGTCGTCGTCGCGGTGCGCGCGATCCGCCTCGCTACCGGCCGCGCCCCAGCCCCACTCCATCGAGCGGTCGCGCGACATCAGCTTGGCGCGCGCGGCCTTCTCGTTGTAGCGCGGCGAGTTCGGATTCACGGTGTCGCGCACCAGCGACACTTCCCACTCGCGGAACTCGCCCAGCGACTGCTTGATCACCGGATCGGTCGGGTCCGGCATGTCCGTGCCCCACAGCGACGGGCGCTGGTAGAGCTTGCAGTCGACGCGCTGGTCGAGCGGCATCTCGCAGTCGTCGCCGCGATACTCGAAGCGCAGGCGACCGTCCTGGGTCCGCAGCACCGACAGGTCGAGGCCGCCCGGCGCCGCCGCCGGTCCGGAGGTCCGCAGCGTCGGGTAGCTGTCGACGGTGCCGTGGCAGTCCTTGCAGCGGATCTCCACCGCGTTCGCCACCTCGCCGTAGATGTAGCCGTTGCCGTGGCCGTCGTTGGTGAAGTGGCAGTCGATGCAGTGCATGCCCTTGTCGAGGTGGATCGACGACATGTGCACCGCCTTCTCCCACTTGTCGGGATCGTCAGGCTCGATGATCTCGCCGTCGGCGGTGAGCAGGTTGCCCTTGCGGTCCTTCTTGAAGATGGCGCGGAAGTTCCAGCCGTGGCCGTGGTAGTCGGCGAACTGGGTGTTCTTCAGC
>CAZVLI010000406.1:0-4407 GCA_964627965.1 uncultured Rhodospirillales bacterium | reverse complement strand
CGATCATCGGCCGCAACACCTTCCAGCGTCCGCGCGAGGACGCCATCGCGATGCTGAACCGCATCATCGCGATCTACCAGGGCAAGGAGTAGTCCCACGTCCGCCGACGTGGACGACGCGCCGGGCTGCCGGCTCTATCTGGTGACGCCGCCGACGCTTGCGCCGGCCGCCTTCGCGGAAACGTTGAAGGCGGCGGTCGGCGGCGGCGACGTCGCCTGCCTGCAACTGCGCCTGAAGGACGTGCCTGACGACGAGGTGCTGCGCGCCTGCGAGGCATTGCTGCCGGTGGCGCACGAACACGACGTCGCGCTGCTGGTCAACGACCGGCCTGACCTCGCGGCCAAGGCAGGCGCCGACGGCACCCATGTCGGCCAGGAGGACGCCTCCTACGCCGATGCCCGCAAGCTGCTGGGCGAGGACCGGATCGTCGGCGTCACCTGCCACAATTCGCGCCACCTGGCGATGGAAGCGGCCGAGGCGGGCGCTGACTACGTCGCCTTCGGCGCCTTCTTCGCCACCACCACCAAGCAACCGAAGACCAAGGCCACGCCCGATCTCCTCACCTGGTGGTCGGAGCTGATGGAGATCCCTTGCGTCGCCATCGGCGGCATCACGGTGGAAAACTGCGAGCCGCTGGTCGAAGCCGGCGCCGATTTCCTCGCCATTGTCTCCGGCGTCTGGGACCACCCGCAAGGCCCCGCCGCCGCCGTCGCGGCGTTCAACGAGATCTTCGCCCGCCACGGCACCTGACAGGGCCCTGCGTGGCGCCATAGTTGCCACGTCGATCCCCCAGCCCGGCCCTCCCACGAACGGGCACACCGCTGCCAGACTTGCCGAAGGCGGTTATCCGCCGGGGGTCTCGATCTCGCGTGGCGCACCGCCTTTCGGCGGTGGGCCGTCATGTCCGCCCGGCGCCGACCGCGTCAAACGGGAGGACACGATGGCCAAAGCACCCTCACGCCCCCGCCGCTCGCGTTCACGTTCGCGGGCCGCCGCCGAGGAAGCCGCCCAGCCGGAGACGCACGCCTGTTCGCTGCCGCCGGTGCCGGTGCGCGAATTGCCGACCGAACTGCACCCGGCCCGGCTGCGCCTCATCCGCGTCAACGAGAAGAAGTGGGCCAACGGCACGAGGCTGCACTACTACTTCTTCGACCGTCCGACCGACGGTCCGAACGGCGCCTGGGTCGGACCGGAAGCGCAGAAGAACGTCGTGCGCCAGGCCTTCCAGGCCTGGAAGGACCTGGAGATCGGTCTTGAATTCGAGGAGGTCGTCGACCGCGAGGACGCCGAGGTACGCATCGCCTTCGATCAGGACGACGGCTCGTGGTCCTACGTCGGCCGCGATGTGATCGACATCGCTAACGATCCCAACGAGGCGACGATGAACTTCGGCTGGGACCTGACGACCGACTACGGCTGGGACACGGCGATGCACGAGATCGGGCACACGCTGGGTTTCCCGCACGAGCACCAGAACCCGAATGCCGGCATCGTCTGGAACGAGTCCGCCGTCTACGACTACTTCGGCGGCTACCCGAACTACTGGTCGCGCGCGACGACCGAATGGAACGTGCTGCGCAAGCTGCCGGTCGGCTCCATCACCGGCTCGGAGTGGGACCCGAATTCGATCATGCACTACGGCTTTCCGGCTGGCCTGATCGCCTCGCCCGCCGAGTATTCCGGCGGTCTGTCACCGCAGCCCGGCCTGTCGGAACGCGACATCAACTTCGTGCGCCAGTTCTACCCGCCGTTGGCGCCGCAGACCGAACCGGAACTGCGCGCCTTCGAGTCGCAACGGCTGCTGATCGGCGCCGGCGAGCAGGTGAACTTCCGCATCCGCCCGCGCCAGACCCGGCGCTACACCATCCAGACCTTCGGCACCTCGGACACCGTGATGGTGCTGTTCGAGGACGCGCACGGGGGCATCAGCTACATCGACGGCGACGACGACAGCGGCTGGAGCCGCAACGCTCGGATCGAGACGCGGCTCTACCGAGACCACGACTACATCCTGCGGCTGCGGCTCTACTACAGCCAACTCTCCGGCGAGACCGCCGTCATGCTGTGGTGAGCGTCGGGACCGCCGCGTAGCTACTTCGCGGCGATCAGGCCGATCTCGACCAGGAACGGCGGGGCAGCCAGCGGCGCGCCGACGCAGGCCCGGGCCGGCGTGTTGTCCGGCGAGACCCAGGCGTCCCAGACCTTGTTCATGTCGGCGAAGAACCGCATGTCGGTGAGCCAGATGGTCGCCGACAGCGCCTTCGACTTGTCGGTGCCGGCGGCGGCCAGCAGGGCGTCGATCTTCGCCAGGATCTGCTCGGTCTGACCGGCAACGTCGGCGCTCGGATCGTCTGCGACCTGGCCGGCCAGATAGACGGTGTCGCCGTGCTCCACCGCCTGGCTCATGCGCGGGCCGACATTGTGCCGTTTGATGCTCATCTGCTTCGCCTCCCTCGGGACTGTTCGCCGCGGACGGTAAGCGGGCGGTGCGCGTCAGACAAGTGCCCCTGACGAGCGGCATTGCCCTTCCCGCCCCGACTTGCTACATCCGCGCCCGCGAGACGGCGCGCAGGCGCCAATCCTTTCCGAGACAACGAGAGCCAAAGATGAAGATCAGCGGCAATTCGATCCGCCCCGGCAACGTTATCGAGCACAAGGGCGGCCTGTGGCGCGCGGTGCGCACGCAGCACACCCAGCCCGGCAAGGGCGGCGCATACATGCAGGTCGAGCTGCGCAACCTGCGCGACGGGTCCAAGCTGAACGAGCGCTTCCGGGCGTCGGAGGACGTGGAGCGCGTGCGCCTGGAGCAGCGCGACTACCAGTACCTCTACAACGACGGCGACCTGTACACCTTCATGGACGCGGAGACCTACGAGCAGGTCAACATCGCCACCGCCCTGATCGGCGACGATACCGCCTACCTGCAGGACGGCATGACGGTCCAGATCGAGACCTACGAGGAGGAGCCGATCGGCATCGCCCTGCCCGAGCAGGTGGTGCTGGAGGTCAGCGACACCGAGCCGGTGGTGAAGGGCCAGACCGCGGCCAACTCGTTCAAGCCGGCCGTGCTGGAGAACGGCGTGCGCACCAACGTGCCGCCGTTCATCGGCATCGGCGACAAGCTGGTGATCGCCACCGCCGACGGCAGCTACGTTAAGCGCGCGGACTGAGCCCGGGACCCGCGCGCATGGCCGTCGCCCGCCAGTCCGCCCTCATCAACGTCATGATCGCGGCGACCAAGAAGGCCGGCCGCGGCCTGGTCCGCGACTTCGGCGAGATCGAGCAACTGCAGGTCAGCCGCAAGGGGCCGGGCGACTTCGTCACCCAGGCCGACCTGAAGGCCGAACGCACGCTGCGCTACGAGCTGGAGAAGGCGCGCTCGACGTACGGGCTGCTGATGGAGGAGTCGGGCGAGACGCCGGGGACCGACACGTCCAACCGCTGGGTCGTCGACCCGCTCGACGGCACCTCCAATTTCATGCACGGCATCCCGCATTTCGCGGTCTCCGTGGCGCTTGAGCGCGACCGGCAGATCCAGGCCGGCGTGGTCTACAACCCGGTGACCGACGAGCTCTACTGGGCGGAAAAGGGTGCAGGCGCCTATCTCAACGACCGGCGCCTGCGGGTCTCGGCACGGACCGAGATCGGCGACGCGATGGTGATGACCGGCATCCCGCACGCCAGCGCGCAGCGCGCGGAACGCTACATGCCGATGCTGCGGCGCGTATCGCCTGCCGTCGGCGCGGTGCGACGCTTCGGTGCCGCCGCGCTGGACCTAGCGTGGGTCGCCAGCGGCCGGGCCGACGCCTTCTTCGAGTTCAACCTGTCGCCCTGGGACATCGCCGCCGGCATGTTGATCGTGCGCGAAGCCGGCGGCTTCGTCTCCGATATCGACGGCCGCGACCGGATGATGGAAACTGGCGACATCGTTGCCTCCAACGCCGCCCTGCAAGAACCGCTGCTGACGCTGCTGCGTGGTCCGTCTGGATCATGACCGGCACCGGCCGGGTCCGGCCGTCGGCGAAGGAAATGGCGTAAGGAACCGGCCTAACGCATTGCGGCGCAACGGCTCATCCGGTATCGTCGCGGCGTTCTCCACCGCGTTTCATTAGGGACAGACGCCGCGTTTCCATGACCCGCAGGCCCCCGTCCAACGGCTCTTCGCACCGCAGTCAGGCACTGCGGCGGACGGCGTTGTGCCTTGCGCTCGCGCTACCCGCGCCGGCCGCCTGGGCCCAGGGGACGGTCGTGATCGGCGGCAACGGCGCAGCCGGCGTCGAGGTCGACATGGGCGCGATCGGCGGCGCCAGCGGCCAGCGATACGTCGGCCGCGACGGCCGCCTGCTGGCCCCGGTCTACGGTGTCGGATCGCCGACCGACCGCCAGCTCCTGATCCCCGGTGAACGG
>CAZVLI010000405.1:0-4412 GCA_964627965.1 uncultured Rhodospirillales bacterium | reverse complement strand
CCCGGCGTGCGCGTCGATACCTTCGGCTACGCCGGCTACCGCACCGGACCGGCCTTCGACTCGCTGCTGGCCAAGGTCATCGTCCACGGCCCCACGCACGAGGCCGCCGCCGCCCGCGCCTATCGCGCGCTGTCCGAGTTCCGTGTCGAGGGCGTGGCGACAAACCGCGCCTTCTTGCAGGCCCTGCTGCGTCATCCGGCATTTCTCGATGCGCCAGACACTGGCTTCCTGGAAGCCAATCTCGATGCGCTGTTGAAGGACGGCGAGCACCCGCAGCTCTACGTCGCCACCGAGCGCAAGGCCGGCGGCGCCGGGGCGCGCATCGACAGTGTCGACCCGCTGGCCGTGCTGGCCCACGGCAAGGCCGAGACCGACCGCGCCGGCGCTGCCGAGACTGCGCCGGACGGCACGGTGCCGGTGCCCGCGCCGATGCAGGGCACCATCGTGACGCTGCAGGTTGCCGAGGGCGACGAGATCTACGTCGGCAAGGTGCTGATGATCATGGAAGCCATGAAGATGCAGCACGAGATCGCCGCCGAGGCGAGCGGCGTCGTGCGCCAGCTCGCGATAACAGAGGGTGACACGGTGTTCGAGGGCGATCCGCTCGCCTTCCTGGAGGCTGGCGACGTGGCGCGGCCCGACGACGCCGGCGGCGACGACGTCGACCTCGACCACATCCGTCCCGATCTCGCCGAAGTGCTCGACCGGCAAGACAACCTGCTCGACCCGCGCCGGCCGGAAGCGGTCGAGCGGCGCCGGCGCACCAACCAGCGCACCGCGCGCGAGAATATCGACGACCTCATCGACCCCGACAGCTTCCAGGAGTATGGCGGCCTGATGGTCGCCGCACAGCGCGACCGCCGCACGGAAGAGGACCTGATCAACCGGACCCAGGCCGACGGCATGATCGCCGGCCTGGCGCGCATCAACGGCGACAAGTTCGGCGACGACCGCGCCCGCGCGATGGTGATCTCCTACGACTACACGGTCCTGGCCGGCACCCAGGGCAAGATGAACCACGACAAGAAGGACCGCATGCTGACGCTGGCGGCGCAGCATCGCCTGCCGATCGTGTTCTATACCGAGGGCGGCGGCGGCCGACCCGGCGACACCGACGTGCAGTACGTCGCCGGCCTACACATCCCGACATTCCACCTGTTCGGCGAGCTGAGCGGCCTGGTGCCGCTGGTCGGCATCAACTCCGGCTACTGCTTCGCCGGCAACGCGGCACTCCTGGGGTGCTGCGACGTGGTCATCGCCACCGCCAACTCGAACATCGGCATGGGCGGCCCGGCGATGATCGAAGGCGGCGGGCTCGGCGTGTTCCGCCCGACCGAGGTCGGACCGATGGCCGAGCAGGTGCCGAACGGTGTCGTCGACATCGCGGTGGAAGACGAGGCAGAGGCGACGCGCGTCGCACGCCAGTACCTGTCCTACTTCCAGGGACCGGTCGACGACTGGGACTGCCAGGACCAGCGCCTGCTGCGCCGGGCGATCCCCGAGGACCGGCTGCGCGTCTACGAGATCCGCGACGTGATCGACATCCTCTGCGACAACGGCTCGGTGCTCGAACTCCGCAAGGGCTTTGGCGTCGGCATGGTGACCGCGCTGGCCCGCATCGAGGGCCGTCCGATCGGCATCATCGCCAACAACCCGAAGCACCTGGGTGGCGCCATCGACAGCGAGGCCTCCGACAAGGGCGCTCGGTTTCTGCAGTTATGCGATGCCTTCGACATCCCGGTGCTGTCACTGACCGACACGCCAGGCTTCATGGTCGGCCCGGAGGTGGAGAAGACGGCGCTGGTGCGGCATTGCTGCCGCCTGTTCGTCACCGGCGCCAACATCACCGTGCCCCTGATCGCCGTGGTGCTGCGCAAATCCTACGGCCTCGGCGCGCAGTCGATGGTTGGCGGCTCGATGCGCACGCCGTCGCTCACCGTGGCCTGGCCGACCGGCGAGTTCGGCGGCATGGGGCTGGAGGGCGCGGTGAAGCTCGGCTACCGCAAGGAGCTGGAAGCCATCGAGGACCCGGAGGAACGTCGCGAGCTCTTCGAAACGATGGTCGCGCGCATGTACGAGCGCGGCAAGGCGCTCTCGACCGCGACCTATTTCGAGTTCGACGACGTCATCGACCCGGCCGAGACCCGCAGGCGCGTCGTCGATACGCTGCGCGCCATGCCCCCGGTCCCGCCGCGCCAGGGCAAGAAAAGGCCGAACATCGATACGTGGTGATTGACGCGGCCGCGGGTCGTTGTTCAGTATTTGTTCCAATGACCGATACGACCGACCTCGCACCCGATGCCGCGCCCCTGCTGGCGCGCGGCGTATCGCGCTTGCTGAGCGAGATGGGCTACGCGTGCCTGGCGGAGTTCCGGTTGCGATCCGGGCGTCGCGTCGACGTGGCCGGGCTGGACGGTCGCGGCAAGCTGGTCGTGGTGGAGATCAAGCGCTCGGTCGCCGACTACCGCGCCGACGCGAAATGGCCGGAATATCTCGACTACTGCGACGCCTTCTACTTCGCGGTGCCGGAGGTCTTCCCGCTCGACATCCTGCCCGACGACACCGGCCTGATGATGGCCGACCGCTTCGGCGCCGAGATCGTGCGCCCGGCGCCGGCCAACCCGCCGCTGCACGCCAGCCGGCGACGCGAGGTCACCATCCGCTTCGCGCAGGCCGCCGCGAACCGGCTCCAGGGCCTGATCGATCCGAAGGTGTGAGCCTCTACGTCATTCCCGCGCAGGCGGGAATCCAGGCCGAGCCGAAACTGCCGCCGGCCTCGCCCGATGTTCCCTGGATGCCCGCCTGCGCGGGCATGACACGTCGGGTCAGGCGGTGAGCGTCCGCCCCGCCACCGCCAGCGCGGCTTCCTTCACCGCCTCGTTCAGCGTTGGGTGCGCGTGGCTGGTGCGCGCGACGTCTTCCGAGCTCACGCCGAATTCCAGCGCCAGCACCAGTTCCGCGATCATCGTGCCGGCGTCCGGGCCGATGACGTGCGCGCCCAGCACGCGGTCGGTCTTGGCGTCGGCCAGGATCTTCACGAAGCCCTCGGTGTCGCCGTTGGCGCGCGCGCGGCTGTTCGCCATGAACGGGAACTTGCCGGACTTGTAAGCGACACCGGCGTCCTTGAGCTGCTCCTCGGACTGACCGACCGTCGCCACCTCGGGCCAGGTGTAGACCACGCCGGGGATAGCGCCGTAGTTCACATGGCCGACGCTGCCGCCCAGGATCTCGGCGACGGCGACGCCCTCTTCCTCCGCCTTGTGCGCCAGCATCGGCCGGTCGGGTAGCAGGTCGCCGATGGCATAGATGCCGTCGACATTGGTTTTGTAGTGATCGTCTACTGGCACGAAGCCGCGGTTGTCGACGGTGACGCCCGCCTCGGCCAGGCCCAGCCCCTCCGTGTAGGGGCGCCGCCCGATCGAGACCAGCACCGCGTCGGCCTTCAGCGTCTCCGCGTCGCCGCCGTCGGCCGGCTCGACCGTCAGCGTGACGCCGGCCTTCGCCGCCTTGGCCGAAGTGACCTTGGTCTTGAGCTTGAACTTCATGCCCTGCTTGGTCAGCGCGCGCTGCAGGTGCTTCGACAGTTCGCCGTCCATCCCCGGCGTGACCCGGTCGAGGAACTCCACCACCGTCACCTCGGCGCCCAGCCGCCGCCAGACCGAGCCCAGTTCCAGGCCGATATAGCCGGCCCCGACCACGACCAGATGCTTCGGCACCTTGCTCAGTTCCAGGCCGCCGGTCGAAGAGACGATCTGCTTCTCGTCGATCTCGATGCCCGGCAGCGGCGTCACCTCCGAGCCGGTGGCGACGACGATGGCGCCCGTCGACAATGTCTGCTTGTCGCCTTCCGCCGGCGTGACCTCGACCTCGCTGGCGGAGACGATGCGGCCGGCGCCCTTCACGTAGGTCACCTTGTTCTTCTTGAACAGGTGCTCGATGCCCTTGGTCAGGTCGCCGACGACCTTGTCCTTGCGCGCCAGCATCGCCTTCAGGTCGAGCTTCACGCCCGACACGCCGACGCCGTGCGCCGCCAGCTCGTGGCCCGCCTGCTCAAACAGGTGCGAGCTTTCGAGCAGCGCCTTGGAGGGAATGCAACCGACGTTCAGGCAGGTGCCGCCCAGACTGCCGCGCTTCTCCACGCAGGCAACCTTCAGGCCGAGCTGGGCGCAGCGGATGGCGCAGACATAGCCGCCCGGCCCGCCACCGATGATCACCACGTCGTAGCGGTCGTCGCTCATGTCGTCACCTCAAATGCCGAGCAGCAGGCGCTCCGGCTCCTCGATATATTCCTTCACCCGCACCAGGAAGGTGACCGCCTCGCGGCCGTCGATGATGCGGTGGTCATAGCTGAGCGCGAGATACATCATCGGCCGCGCCTCGATCTTGCCGTCCACCACCATGGGGCGCTCTTG
>CAZVLI010000404.1:0-4452 GCA_964627965.1 uncultured Rhodospirillales bacterium | reverse complement strand
ACAACGCGTGCCTCGATCTTGTAGTCGTCGGCCTGCGCCGGGTCGTCGCGCGCCGCCCGCATCGCCGCGCGCAGATCCAGCATCGGGTTCAGCACCAGCTTGCCGAGCATGTAGACCGCGACACCGCAGACGAACACGGTGATCAGTAGGACCAGCCCAGCGACCCGCAGCACGAAGCCGGAGAGCTCGTCTTCCATATGGCCGATGTCGAAACGCGCCGCGACATTCACCGGCAAACCGGTGTCGGCCGCCTTCCAGTAGACATCGAGCCACTCGCCGCGCGTGCCGCGCGCACTCGGTGGCGGCGGCGCGCCGAAGCGAGCGAGGACGAGGCCGCCATCGTTCTGCAACGTGCCGCCGAGCAAGCGGTGCTGTCCGACCAGGGGCTGGACGGCCGTCAGCATGGCGATCAGTTCATCGCTCTCGCGCCCTTGCAGTGCTGCCAGCAACGCCGCTTGCCCGATCTGCTCGACCTGCTGCAGCAGGGCGCGTTCCTGATTGCGGTAGGACGGCACCAGGATCAGTGCCTCGACGGCAAGAATGCTGACGAACAGGGCAAAGGTGATGCGCAGGCAAAGCCGGCAGCGGCCGAGCGAACGCCAGCGGGCCCACAAGCTCGCTGTTTCGTCCTCATGCGGCTGTGACGCGACCCACGTCATGCCCGATACCTTGCCTCACAAATGCCCGCGACAATCGCTGGAGCATCAAGTGACGCTAAAATAGGCTGGCAAAGATTTAGTTAACGGAAACTTCCGGCGCGGTGGCCTTCAATCGCGCCCAAACGTCGTCCGCAAGCTCGTTGGGCGATCTGAGCCCGCCCTTGCCGTCATCGGTGTGCACCGTGATCCAGGGACAGGGCTGACTGGTCTCAGCCAAGCCAGCATAGACCTGCGCGACCGTGTCCATGTAGTCGCCGGCCGTCTCGTGCAGATCCCGGGTCGCCTCGGTGTAGGCGCGAGCTCCCTTGCGCGCCACCAGCTCGTCGGCGACCGCCGGACGCGTGGCGACCAGTACGATCGTTCGCGGCACCGGCAGCTCGAACGTGCCGTACTCCACTTCGCGAACCCATTCGACCAGCGCAGCGCGATTGTCGGCCGGCAGCCGGGCGGCGTTGTAGGCGACGTTGCTCTCCACGTAACGGTCGAGCAGGACGATGTCGTGGCTGGCGAGCATGTCGAGCAGCATCTGCCGACTCTCCAGCCGATCGCCGGCATAGAGCAGCGCCGCGAACTCCGCCGCGACGTCCTTCAGGCCGCCGAACCGGCCGTTCAGATACTGTTCGATGAGCGCCGAAAAGCGGGTTTCGCGATAGCGCGGGAAGGACAGCGTGGCCACGCGCTTGCCGGCCGTCTCGGCCGCCATCGCCAGTGCCTTGGTCAAAGTGCCCTTGCCGGCGCCGTCGATGCCTTCGATTGCAATCAGGTCGGCCAAACGGGGGCGCCTCGCGGATCTTGATGGTCCGCGAGGTTAATCTGAGAGCCGTCAGTAGGAAACCGAGTCGTTGATGAACTTCACGCTGCCGTCGCCACCGTAGCTGGTGTTGCGGGCCGCCGCCTCACGGACCTTCTGCACGGCCGGTAAGAGGAGTCCGCCGCCCTGCACCGCTTCGAGCTCGCGCTCGGTCAGCACCACGGTCTCGGCTTCGGTCTTGCGGGTCTTGGCCATCGTCGTCTCCTGCGTGTTCGTACCTCGTTAACCATGAGATGGGCACGCGGCCGCAGCGCGCGAGTGACCTGCGTCACGAGCGCCGTAGAATGTCGTCAGGAGGAACGTCCATGGAACCGAGCCTGACGGCGAACGAACAAACCCTGGTCGAGCGCGCCATCGCCTTCGCCCGCAAAGAGGTGGCGCCGAACGCCGCCACCTGGGAAACCGGCAAGGTGGTGCCGCGCGAAACGCTGGCCGCCGCCTGCCGCGCCGGCTTCTCCGGCCTGCTGGTCGACGAGGCCCAGGGTGGTGCCGGGATCGGCGCCGTCGCCGTCGGCCGTGTGCTGGAGGAACTGGCTGCCGCCGATCTCGCCTTTGCCTTCGCCGTCGTCGTGCATGCGAACCTTGCCGGCAATATCGCGCGAAACGGCTCGGCCGAGCAGAAGGCCAGGTACCTGCCGGCGATGCTGGCGGGCGAGAAGATCGGCGCCTTCCTGCTGACCGAACCGGGCGCAGGGTCCGATGCCACCGCGATCGCCACACGCGCGCGCCAGGACGGCGACGGCTGGGTCATCGACGGCGCCAAGGCCTGGTGCACCAACGCCGCCACCGCCGACGTCCTCTCGGTCTACGCCCAGGCTGGCGAGAAGGCCCGCGACATCGTCTGCCTGCTGGTCGACGCCCAGACCGCCGGCGTGGTCCGCGAACCGACCTACGAGACGCTGGGTTGCCACGCCATGGGCACGGGCGGTTTCACTTTCGAGAACTGCCGGCTCGGCGCGGAGGCGCTGTTCATTCCGGGCCCGCGCGCCTTCGCGGCGGCCATGGGGGGCATCGACATCGCCCGCGCCGGACTGGCGGCGATGTGCTGCGGTCTGCTGCGCACCGGCATCGAGGTGGCGCTGCGCTACGGCGCCAACAGAAAAGCGTTCGGGCAGCCGATCGGCGATTTCCAGGGCTGGCAGTGGCAGATCGCCGACGTGGAGACCGACCTGGCCGCCGCCCGCCTGCTGGCCTATGACGCGCTGGCGACGATGCAGGCCGGCGAACCGGCGACCGTCGCCTGCGCCCACGCCAAGAAGTTCGCCACGCGCGCGGCGATGAACGACATCGCCCAGTGCATGCAGGCGCTCGGCGCGAATGGCTTCCGGCACGACACGCCGCTGGCACGCGGGTTGGCGGCGGCGAAGATGGCGGCGTTCCTGGACGGCACCACGGAAATCCAGAACGTTGTGATCTCCCGCGATCAACGCCGGCGCGGAGAAGCCCTCGCCGAGCAGCCGGCCTGGTGGGCCCGCTAGGCGGCCTCGGCCATCGCCGCGCCGACGCGCATTTCGTGCGCCACGATGGTGTAGGCCTGCGCCCAGGCGCGAGCGACTTCCGGCGTCCACTCGGCGCCCAGACCCTGCTCCAGGGTCCACAGCAGCGCGCGGCCAACGGACTCGAAATGCGCGGCGGTGACGCCGTAGCCGGCGTGTCGGCGGCCGAGTTCCCGCACGGTGGGTCGTAACCGGTCGAGCTGATCCAAACCGCTCACCACCGTCGACAGCACCATCAACAGCTTGTGCCGCTGGCGCGTCATGTCCGTCTCGCGAAACAGCGCCGCGACACCCTTGTCGATTTCGAACAGCCGCCGATAGAACGTCGCGGCGGCCTGGTCGGCGGCCGGCAGCACAAGCTGCCAGGTTCGCTGCACGTCGGCTCTCTGGGTCGGGGTCATGGCGAAGCCTCCAGCGATATGCGCCCGCGCAAGGGGCGCCGTTCGCATCTAGCTGGGAAGCGAAGTCTTCACGCGGAAGGGGCTGTTACCCGATCGAAACATTGAGCCTAGGCAGTCGCCTCGGCCGACGGATCGCGCATCACCGCGGCGAGCAGGTCGTACGTGGCGGCCCAGGCGTCGGCGAGGTCGTCGTTCCAACGCGCGCCCAGACCGTCCGCGAGCGTCCACAGCAACGCCTCGCGGACCGACACGTAGTGCGCGTCCGTGACGCCATAGCCGATGTGCCGTTGCCCGAGGTCGACGATGATCGGCCGAAGCTTGTCGAAATGATCCAGCCCGCTGACGGCGGTCGACCAGATCTGCAGAAACTTGTTGCACTGCGCCGACATGTCCGTGTGCTCGAACAGCGGCGCCGTGGTCGCGTCGATCTCGAACAGCCGGCGATAGAAGCGCCGCGCGACGCTGTCTGCGATCGGCACCACCAGCCGCCACGATTCCTGCACCAGGGCGATCTGCGCCGGGGCGATCTGAACCGTCATCGTCGATCTAGTGCCGGGTGCGCGGCGGCTCTTCGCCACCCGACTCCGGTTTGCCGTTGGTCGGCCCGGATTGATGGTTGATCAGCCGCCAGGCGCGATCCTCGCGCACGAAGGTGTTGGTCGCGATCAGGTACTGGCCGGAGATCGCCTCGTAGCAAACCACCATCGCGACGTCGCCATAGATCTGCACCACCGGTTGCAGCATCTCCAGCGGCGGCTGGTCGTTGTTCGACAGGATCGAGCGCCAGCTCTGCAGCACCACCTCACGACCGAACAACGGCGGCCAGCCAGGATGCAGGCAGGTGACTTCGACACGCCGCGCCCATAACTCGGCCATCGTGTCGCCGTCGCGGTCGTTAAACGCCTGGTAGAATGCCTCGTTGGCGAAAAGCACGGCCTCGCGATCACTCATGCGCCAAGCGTGAACCGGAAATAGGTCACCAGCAAGCCCAGCGAGATGATTGA
Organism: uncultured Rhodospirillales bacterium; assembly: GCA_964627965.1. Classification (GTDB taxonomy): domain Bacteria; phylum Pseudomonadota; class Alphaproteobacteria; genus JAVKFY01. The sequence continues at coordinate 81 of CAZVLI010000404.1, read as the reverse complement.
CGCCGCGGTCGACAGCACGATGGCCGAGCTGGCCCGTGCCGTGTAGGTCTCGTAGGTCTGCGCCAGGATGAACACGTTGAC
>CAZVLI010000403.1:0-4484 GCA_964627965.1 uncultured Rhodospirillales bacterium | reverse complement strand
GTGAAGCCGAAGCGGCCGGCCTCGCCGACCGAGTAGGGCGGGAAGTTGTAGTGCAGCAGGAAGTGCTGCCGCCAGCTGCCTTCCAGCGCGTCGATGATCTGCTCGTCGTCGCCGGTGCCCAACGTGGTGACCACCAGCGCCTGGGTCTCGCCGCGGGTGAACAGCGCCGCGCCGTGCGTGCGCGGCAGCACGCCGACCTCGCACACGATCGGACGGACGGTGCGGGTGTCGCGGCTGTCGATACGGTTGCCCGTGTCGATGATCTGGCCACGGACCAGCTTCTTCTCCAGCGACTTGAAACGGTCGCCGACGGCCTGCGGGGTGATGCCGCTGTCCTCGGTGGCCAGCGCCTCGGTCGCCTTGTCGCGCGCGCCATTGATCGCCTGCACGCGGCTCTGCTTCACCGTCTCGGCATAGGCCGCCTTCAGGTCTTCGCCGACCAGCGCCGCCAGTCGCTCGTCGAGGTCGGAGGTGTCCTCCTTGACGGGCAGGTCCCACGGCTCCTTCGCCGCGACCTCGGCCAGCTCGATGATCGCGTTGATCACCGCCTGCATCTCCTGGTGCGCGAACATCACCGCGCCCAGCATCTTCTCCTCGGAGAGCTCCATGGCCTCCGACTCGACCATCATCACCGCGTCGGCGGTGCCGGCCACGACCATGTCGAGGTCGGTTTCCGGCATCTGGTCGAGACGCGGGTTCAGCACGTACTCGCCATCGATGACGCCGACGCGGGCGGCGCCGATCGGACCCATGAACGGGATGCCCGACAGGGTCAGCGCCGCCGAGGCGCCGATCATCGCCGGGATGTCCGGGTCATTCTCCAGGTCGTGGCTCAGCACAGTGCAGATGACCTGGGTCTCGTTGCGGAAGCCGGAAGCGAACAGCGGCCGGATCGGCCGGTCGATCAGCCGGGAGGTCAGCACCTCCTTCTCGGCCGGACGGCCCTCGCGCTTGAAGAAGCCGCCCGGGATCTTGCCGGCGGCGAAGGTCTTCTCGACGTAGTGCACGGTAAGCGGGAAGAAATCGATACCGGCGCGCGGCTCCTTGGCCGCGACCGCGGTGCACAGCACCGCCGTGTCGTCGTAGGTCACCAGGACCGCGCCGTCGGACTGGCGGGCGATACGCCCGGTCTCGATGGTCAGCTTGCGGCCGCCCCAGGTGAGCTCTTTCTTGTGGATCGTGAACATTCCATACGTCCTCAAACAGCACGCCCGGGACGGTCCCGGGCGGCTTCAGGTCAGTGGGTGGCGGGCACCGCGATGGCCGGCGCCGGGCGGATCCCGGCGACGGGTCGTTGGCGAAGCGGATTGCGGTGCCGATCGACCACCCTTAGCGCCGTAGTCCCAGGCGCGCGATCAGCGTCTCGTAACGCTGCTGGTCGATCCGCTTCAAATAGCCGAGCAGGCGCCGACGCTGGCTCACCAGCATCAGCAGGCCGCGCCGGCTGTGGTTGTCTTTCTTATGCTCCTTGAAGTGCTCGGTCAGGTTGACGATGCGCTCCGTCAGGATCGCCACCTGTACCTCGGGCGAACCGGTGTCGCCCTCCTTCAAGCCATAGTCCTTGATGAGCGCCGTCTTGCGCTCCGCCGTAATCGACATCTAAGGCTCCTAAACCCCGATCCTATAAGTTGAAGACTCGCGTGGGTCGCAGTTCCCCGTCCTGGAGATGCGCCATCGCGATCGGGCGGCCGCCGGCCTTGGCGTAGACGGTGCCCTGAAGGCTGCTGGGGACACGGATCGGCTGTCCACTACGCAGCCTGTCCGCCTCGGTTCCAGTGATCGCCACAGCCGGGATGTCGGCCAGCCCGGCGTCCACCGGTTGCAGGGCGGTTTCAAGCGCGCCTTTATGCATCAGAGCCTCCAGATTATCCAGCGAAATCGCTGCTTCGACCTGGAACGGCCCCACCCTGGTGCGTCGCAGAGTCTGGACGTGTCCAAAACAGCCCAGATCGCGGCCCAGATCGCGTGCAATGGCGCGAACGTAGGTGCCCTTGCCGCAGTCCAGCTCCAGTTCGGCGACGTCGCCGCCGTCCTCGAAGGCGAGCAGGCGCAAGTCGTCGACATGCACGGTACGCGCGGCAAGCTCGACCGCCTCGCCGTCGCGGGCCAGGGCATAGGCGCGCTCGCCGTCGACCTTGATGGCGGAGAATGCCGGCGGCACCTGCTCGATATCGCCGATGTAAACGTCCAGCGCGGCTTCGAGTTCAGCGCGGGTCGGGCGGGCTTCGCTGGTCCGGACGATCTCGCCGTCGGCATCGTCGGTGTTGCGCTCCTCGCCCCAGCGCACGGTGAAGCGGTAGCTCTTCGAGGAGTCGGTCACCCGGGCGATGATCTTGGTCGCCTCGCCCAGCGCGATCGGCAGCATGCCGCTGGCCAGCGGGTCGAGCGTGCCGGCATGGCCAGCCTTGGCGGCGCCGAACAGCCAGCGCACCTTGTTCAACGCCTTGGTCGAAACCACGCCGACCGGCTTGTCGAGCAACACCCAGCCGTTGATCGGCTTGCCCTTGCGCCGGCGCGCCATCAGCGCTCGTCCTCGCCGGCTTCGTGGCCATCGTTGTCGCCCTCTGGCCCGAGGTCGCGGGCGACATCCGGCCGGCGCAGCAGCGCGTCGATGCTGGCGGCGTTGTCGAACGAGCGGTCGGCGACGAAGGTCAGACGCGGCGCGTACTTCAGGTGCAGCATGCGCGCGAGTTCGCCGCGCAGCACCGGCGCCATGCGGTTCAGCGGCACCAGCACGTCGGCGCCGTCGACATCGGTCGGCACGGCGAAGGCGGTGGCGTTCTTCAGGTCGGGGGAGACCCGCACCTCGGTCACCGTGGCGACGATCTCGCCGGCGTCGCGATCGACCACGCGGCCGCGCAGGATCAGTTCCGACAGTGCCTGTCGAATCGCCTCGCCGACACGAAGCTGACGCTGGCTGAGCGGCGCCGCGCCGCCGTCGGCGGACACGCCGCCTCGCCGTCGCTTGGCCATGAATGACTCCTAGAATTCGCGCTCGCTGTCACGCCCGCGCAGGCGGGCATCCAGGCCAACCTAACAAGGCACCGCCATGTTTCGGGCCAGCCTGGATTCCTGCCTTGGCAGGAATGACATTGACGCGGCGGTCTACAGCGTGCGCTGGACTTCCTCGACCTCGAAGACCTCGATCTGGTCGCCGGGCTGGATGTTGTCGTAGTTCTCCAGCGCCATGCCGCACTCCTGACCGGACTGCACCTCGCGCACCTCGTCCTTGAAGCGCTTCAGCGTCTTCAGGCCGCCGGTGTGGATCACGATGTCGTCGCGCAGCAGCCGCACCTTGGTGTTGCGCCGCACGACGCCGTTGGTGACGCGGCAACCGGCGACCTTGCCGACCTTGGTGATGTTGAACACCTCCAGGATCTCGGCATTGCCGATGATCGTCTCGCGCACTTCCGGCGCCAGCATGCCCGAGAGCATCGCCTTCACATCGTCGACCAGCTCGTAGATCACCGAGTAGTAGCGGATGTCGATCTGATCGCGCTTTGACAGGTCGCGGGCCTGGGCGTTGGCGCGGACGTTGAAGCCCACGACCATCGCACCCGACGCGGCGGCCAGCGTGATGTCGCTCTCGGTGATGCCACCGACGCCGACGTGCAGCAGCCGCACGGCGACCTCGTCGGTGTTCATGCCGTTGAGCGCCGCGGCGATGGCCTCGGCCGAACCCTGCACGTCGGCCTTCACGACCACCGGCAGTTCCTGCACCTCGCCGGCCTGGATCTGCGAGAACATCTGTTCCAGCGAACCGCGCGCAACCTGTGCGTGCTTCTTGTCGCGCTCGCGCTCGGAACGGAACTCGGTGACCTCGCGGGCACGGGCCTCGTTCTCGACCACGACGAAGGGATCGCCGGCCTCCGGGGCGGCGTTGGCGCCGACCACCTCGACCGGCACCGACGGCCCGGCTTCCTCGATACGGTTGCCGTTGCTGTCGATCAGCGCGCGGACCTTGCCCCATTCGGCGCCAGCGACGAACACGTCGCCGACCCGCAGCGTGCCGCGTTGCACCAGGACCGTCGCGACCGGACCGCGGCCGCGATCCAGCTTGGCCTCGACGATGACACCCTCGGCGACGCGTTCGGGGTTGGCTTTCAGCTCCAGCAGTTCGGCCTGAAGCGTGATTGCCTCTTCCAGCGCGTCCAGGCCGGTCTTCTGCAGCGCAGAGACCTCAACGGCCTGAACTTCGCCGCCCATGCTCTCGACCACGATCTCGTGCTGCAGCAACTCCTGCTTCACGCGGTCGGGGTTGGCGTCGGGACGGTCGATCTTGTTGACCGCGACGATGATCGGCACCTCGGCGGCGCGGGCGTGGTTGATCGCCTCGACCGTCTGCGGCATCACGCCGTCGTCGGCCGCGACCACCAGCACCACAAGGTCCGTCGCCTGGGCGCCGCGCTGACGCATCTGGGTGAAGGCGGCGTGGCCCGGCGTGTCGATGAAGGTGATCTTCTTCTTGTTGTGCTCGGCCACGT
>CAZVLI010000402.1:0-4518 GCA_964627965.1 uncultured Rhodospirillales bacterium | reverse complement strand
ACGCCAGGTGAAGTCGCGCCATATTGGTCCTCTTTACCTACTATTACTGTCGCCAGTGTACAAGGCGGCATCGCGAATTACTGGCAACCTGTTGGCGAATATGACACTTTGCCGCACCCGACGCGGTTCGCGCCGGGGCCGGAGGACGGTGCACCCCCGGCCACCCCATGTCTGGAACGCCGATTGCATCGCGCAGTCGCATATGAAACGAAGCGTCGCGGAGCTGCGGTTGCCGCATGTCTGAGTCCGACCTGAAATCCGCGCCGGTTCCGGCGCCGGCGCCCGATTGGGCGCTGTTTCTAGACTTCGACGGCACGCTGGTCGAGATCGCCGAGCATCCCGAGGCGATCCAGGTGCCGGACGACCTGCCGGCGCTGCTGCGGACCATATCGGCACGCCTCGGCGGCGCGCTCGCGGTCGTTTCCGGTCGCCCCGTGAAGCAGATCGACCGCCACCTCGACGGCGCCGTGCCGAACGTCGCCGGCCTGCACGGCCTGGAGTATCGCGCTGCCGGACATTCCGTCGTCTTCGGCGCACCACCGAATGGCGACCTGGAGGGCGTCCGCCAGGCGTTGCGCGGTTTCGTCGTGCATCACGCCGGCTTGATCCTGGAAGACAAGGAAGCCAGCGTCGTCCTGCACTACCGCGCCCGCCCGGATCTGGAGGCCGAGTGCCGCCGGATGGCCGAGGAAGCGGTGGCGGCGCACCGGGAAACGCTGGAAGTCCTGGCCGGCAAGATGGTGTTCGAGATCAAGCCCGCCGGCATCGACAAGGGCCACGCCGTCGCGCGGTTCCTGTCCGAGCCCGCCTTCGCCGGCCGCCGCCCGGTGTTCATCGGCGATGACGTCACCGACGAGCACGGCTTCGAGGCGGTCCTGGCACGCTCGGGTCACGCCATCGTCGTGGGCGAGCGCACGCCGACGGCGGCGCCAGTGCGCTTCAATACCGTCGCCGATCTGTTTGCCTGGCTCCGAACGCTGCCTGACAAGCTGTAGCCACTCGCATCCGCTATGCTGAGATTCGAAGACGGGCACGGAGGCGGCAATGACGGACGATACGATCGAAGGCGGCTGTTTGTGCGGGGCGGTCCGTTACGAGGTGCGCAAACCGTTCCTGCGCTTCGCGCATTGCCACTGCTCGCGCTGCCGCCAAGCGACCGGCAGTTCGCACGCCACCAACCTCTACGTGCTGCTTGAGCAGCTCCGCTGGTTGCGCGGCGAGGAACAGGTGCGCCGCTATGATCTGCCAACCGCGAAGAGCTTCTCGACCACCTTTTGCACCAAGTGCGGCGCACCGCTGCCGCACCACACGCGCAGCCGTACAGAATGGGTGGTGCCGGCAGGCTCGGTCGACGGCGACCCCGGTCTGACGCCACAGACAAACATCTTCTGGGGCTCGCGGCCGCCATGGTCTTGCGCCGACGTCGACCTGCCGAAGCACGATGAGATGAGCGACGGCTGGCGCGCCGGCGAGCCCGGCGTCTGATTTGCCGCATTGACCCGACCCGACCGAGCCGGCAAAACGGTCGGCAATCCGACAGGAGCCGCGTATCCCCTTGACCGACCTCAACCTCGGCGTCATCGGCAATTGTTCCTTCGCCGCACTGGTCGACCGGCGCGCGCGCATCGTCTGGGCCTGCATGCCGCGCTTCGATGGCGATCCGGTTTTCTCCAGTCTGTTGAACAACGACAGCGACAGTGGCGTGGCGCAGGACGGTTGCTTCGCCGTTGAACTCGACGGCTTTGAAGCCAGCGAGCAGCACTACGAACCGAACACGGCGATCCTGACCACGCGCCTGACCGACGGGAAGGGCCGGGCGCTCGATGTCATCGACTTCGCCCCGCGGTTTACCCAGTTCGGCCGGCGCTATCGCCCGACGGCGATCATCCGCATCCTGCGGCCGGTAGAGGGTTACCCGCGCGTCCGCGTCCGGCTGCGGCCGACCTTCGAATATGGCGCGACCAAGCCGCGCCTGACCCACGGTTCCAATCACATCCGCTACGTCGGGCCGGACCAGGCGCTGCGCCTGACCACCAACGCGCCGATCGCCTACGTGCTGAACGAGACCTGGTTCCACCTGGAACAGCCGGTTGCCTTCTTCCTCGGCCCGGACGAGACGCTGAGCCGGCCGGTGATGGAGACCGCGCGCGAGTACATGGAACTCACTTCCGCCTACTGGCGCGAGTGGGTGCGTCACCTCGCGGTGCCGTTCGAGTGGCAGGAGGCGGTGATCCGTGCCGCCATCACGCTGAAGCTCTGCTGGTTCGAGGAGACCGGCGCGATCATCGCGGCGATGACCACCTCGGTGCCCGAGGCGGCGAACACGCAACGCAACTGGGACTACCGTTTCTGCTGGCTACGCGACGCCTATTTCGTGGTCCAGGCGCTGAACCGGCTCGGTGCCATCGACATCATGGAGGGCTATCTCGCCTACCTGCGCAACCTGGTCGGCAAGGTCGACGGCGGTCACCTGCAACCGGTCTTCGGCATCGGTCTGGAGGAGACTTTGACCGAACGCGAGGCCCCGGCGCTGGCTGGCTATCGCGGCATGGGGCCGGTGCGTGTCGGCAACCAGGCGCACGAGCATATCCAGCACGACGTCTACGGTCAGGTCGTGCTGTCGGCCTCGCAGGCCTTCTTCGACAAGCGCCTGCTGCGCCCGATGGGGGTGGCCGAGTTCGCCCAGCTCGAACAGGTTGGCGAGCGCGCCTTCGCGGTCTACGACCAGCCCGACGCGGGCCTGTGGGAATTGCGCACTATGGCGCGGGTGCACAGCTACTGCGCCATCATGTGTTGGGCTGCCTGCGACCGGCTGGCGAAGATCGCCAACCACCTCGGTCTGGACGAACGCGCCGCGTTGTGGCGCGAGCGCGCGACCGCCATCCGTGAAACCGTCCTGGAGAAGGCCCTCGTCGACGAAGGCGGCTATGTCGCCGACAGCTTCGACGGCAAGGATCTGGACGCCAGCCTGCTGCTGATGGCCGAGCTCGGCTTCCTGCCGGCCGACGATCCGCGCTTCGCCGCCACGGTCGACGCCATCGCCGGCAAGCTGCGCCGTGGCGACCATCTGTTCCGCTACGTCACCGCCGACGACTTCGGCACGCCCGAGAACGCCTTCAACATATGCACCTTCTGGTACATCGAGGCGTTGGCCGCCTTGGGCCGCAGCGACGAGGCCCGGCGCATCTTCACCAACATGCTGGAGAGCCGGAACCATGTCGGCCTGCTGTCGGAAGACATCGCGGTGGAGAGCGGCGAGTTGTGGGGCAACTACCCGCAGACCTATTCGCTCGTTGGTATCATCCATGGCGCCATGCGCCTGAGCCGACCGTGGGAGGAGGCCCGTTGAGCCGGCTGATCGTCGTTTCCAACCGTGTCACCGTGCCGACCAAGCGCGAGCAGGCCAATGCTGGCGGGCTGGCGGTGGCGATCCATGCCGCGTTGCGCCGCTATCACGGCATCTGGTTCGGCTGGTCCGGCGATGTCGTCGACGCGCCGACGGCGCGCGCCGAGGTCTCGCGCGCGGGCGCCGCGACGATCGCCACCATCGACCTCAGCCACGACGACCTCGACGAGTATTACAACGGCTTCGCCAACCGGACCCTGTGGCCGCTGTTCCACTACCGCACCGACCTGACCGCTTACGACCGGCAGTTCGACAAGGGCTACTACCGGGTCAACGCCCGCTTCGCGCACGCGCTGGCGCCGATGATCGAGGACGACGACCTGATCTGGGTGCACGACTACCACTTGATCGCCTGCGGGGCGGAACTGCGCCGCATGGAGGTGAACAACCGCATCGGCTTCTTCCTGCACATCCCGTTCCCGAGCCCGGAAGTGTTGATGACGTTGCCGAACCACGAGGCGCTGGTGCGCGCGATGTTCGCCTACGACCTGGTCGGGTTTCAGACCGAGCGCGACAAGCGGGCCTTTCGCGACTACGTGATCAACGAGGCCGGCGGCGCCGCGGCCAACGACGACTGGCTGACCTGCTTCGGCCGCACGGTCCGCGTGAGCGCCTTTCCCATCGGTATCGACGCCAAGGAGTTCGGCCAGATGGCGGAGTCGGCCGAGGCGCGCCGTCACTTCGACCGCATGGCCGACAGCCGCAAGAACCGCCGGCTGGTCATCGGCGTCGACCGCCTCGACTACACCAAGGGCTTGCCGGAACGCTTCGACGCCTACGAGCGCTTGCTGCAGCGCTATCCGGAGAACCGCGGTTCGGTGTTGATGCTGCAGGTCGCGCCGCCGTCGCGCGTCGGCGTGCAGGAATATGCCGAACTCCGCGCCAACCTCGAGGCGCGCAGCGGCCACATCAACGGCCTCTACGCCGACTTCGACTGGGTGCCGGTGCGCTACGTGAACCGGGGCTATCCGCGTCGCGCGCTCGCCGGCCTCTATCGGGCCAGCCGTGTCGGCCTCGTCACGCCGCTGCGCGACGGCATGAACCTGGTGGCGAAGGAATACGTTGTCGCCCAGGAGGAATCCGATCCCGGCGTGCTGGTGCTGTCGCGCTTC
>CAZVLI010000401.1:0-4518 GCA_964627965.1 uncultured Rhodospirillales bacterium | reverse complement strand
CGAGGGCCAGCGGAGGTTCGACCTCGGCAACCGGCTCTGGCAGTCGGACAGCGCGTTCCGGCCGGTGCCGGCGAAATACTCGCTGCTGCACGGTCGCGTCGTCCCGTCGGTCGGCGGCGACACGCAGTTCGCCGACATGCGGGCCGCCTACGATGCCCTGGACGACGACATCAAGGCCGAGATCGAGGACCTGGTCTGCCGGCACTCGCTGATCTACTCGCGCGGCAAGCTGGGCTTCGACAAGCTGTCGGACGACGAGCAGGCGCTGTTCCGGCCGGTACGTCAGCGGCTGGTACGCAGCCACCCGGTGACCGGCCGCAAGTCGCTCTACCTGTCGGCGCATATCGGCGAGATCGAAGGCTGGCCGACGCCGGAGGCGCGCGCCTTCCTGCTCGAACTGACCGAGCGGGCGACGCAGCCGCAATTCACCCACACGCACAAATGGACCGCTGGCGACCTGGTGATGTGGGACAACCGCCAGGTGCTGCACCGGGCCCGCTGGTACCGCGACCGGGGCGAGGTGCGCGACCTGCGCCGCACCACCATCGCCGGCGACGCACCGACTATCGAACAAAAAGCCGCCTGAACGCGCTTAACAGGGAGAGACCGCCATGACGCTCGCCAAGCAGGACGACACCGCCATCCAGGGCCCCGCCCATGCCGATCCGCAGACCGCGCCCCGCATCCAGGGCCGTCGCGACTTCTTCGAGTACATCGACCTCGGCGTGAAGGACGCCAGCCAGGGCCAGCTCATGGCCCAGGTGATGAAGACCAAGAAGGGCCTGTCGCAGCCGACCGGCTGGCACTACCACACCTGCGAGAACCAGTTCATCTACGTGATCAAGGGCTGGGTCGACCTCGACTTCGAGACCGGCGAGTCGATCCGCGTCGAGGCGGGCCAATCGCTCTACATCCCCGGTGGCCTGAAGCACAACGAGACCGCGACGTCGGAAGAACTGGAAATCCTCGAAGTCGCGGGGCCGACCGAACTCGGCACCGTTCCGGTCGACACGCCGCCCGGCATGAAGGGCTGAGCTAGCCCGCCGCGAGGTCCAGCGTCATGAAGGTGGCGAACGGGTCCTCGCGGTAGTCGCCGAACGGACCGCACTCGACGAAGCCGTGGCGGGCGTAGAGCGCCCGCGCCGGCGCCATCTCCGGCATCGAGCCGGTTTCCAGGCTGATGCGCTCAAGGCCCTGCGCCCCTGCCTCGGCGATGATGCGCTCCAGGATCGCGGCGGCGACGCCGCGCCGGCGGAAGGCGGCGGCGGTGTGCATCGACTTGATCTCGCCGTGTGCCGCGTCGAGGCGCTTCAACGCGCCGCAACCGGCCAGCTCGCCGTTCTCCCACGCCGTGAAGAAGGTGATCTCCGGGACGCGCAGCGCCGCCAGGTCGAGCGCATGCACGCTTTCCGGAGGCGACAATTCCGCCTGCATGGCGAGGTGGGTCTCCAGCAGCGCGGCGATCTCAGGACCGCGCAGGTCGTCTTCGCGAATATCCATGGGTGTTATATCTCTTCAACTCGAATGATCAGGTCGCCGGCCGGTTGACCAGCCAAAGGCCAAGCATCGATACGGCGAAGCCGGCCAGCGCGCCCAGCCCGAAGCTTTCGCCCAGCAGCAGCCAGCCGAGCCCGGCGGTGACGCCCGGCGTCAGGTACAGATTGGCAATCGCCCGGCCCGCCGCTTGTTGCTTGACCAGGTACAGATAGGTCGCCATGGCGCCGAGCGAAACCGCGAAGGTGAGGTAGGCGAAGCTCAGCGCGGATGCCCAGGTCAAGGCGACCCTCGGGGTCTCGAAGCCGGCGACCAGGAGCCAGGTGAACAGCGCGCCGGCGCCGAGCTGCAAGGCGTTGGAGACCAGCAGCGGCGCGTCGCGGCCGTGGCGGTTGAAGTAGAGCGTGCCGGCGACGATCGAGAGCAGCGACAGCACCGCCCAGAACAGGCCGATGTTCAGCGATCCGCTATCCAACTCCGCGCCGACGACCAGCACCACGCCGACGAAGCCGAGACCGAAGCCAAGCCATTGCAGGACGCCGAAGCGCTCGCCCATGCGGGTGGAGATCAACGCCGTCAGGACCGGCGCCAACGCACCGACCAACGCCATCATCGCGCCCTTGATATGGGTCATCGCCAGGTAGCCGGCCGACAGGTAGGCGCCGTTGATCAGCACGCCGGCCAGCGCCAGGTGCGGCCAGGCCGGCCCGATGCGCCGCCAGTCGTCGCGCAGCCGCGGCCAGGCCAGCGTCAGCGCGACCAGCACCATGCTGGCCACGGTGAACCGGGCGGCCAGGAAGGTCAGCGCGCTCACGTCCGGCAGGCCGGCACGCACCGCGACGAAGGCGCCCGACCAGAGCAGGATGAACAGCGCCGGCGCGATCAGGCGAGGAAACAGGTCGGCCAGGGCGGGACACTCCGAATGGAGCGACTTGTTCGCGCCATTCGGACGCCGAGGTCAAGCCCGGTCGCGGCGGTCCAATTCACTTCAACAACCGCGTCATGCCCCGCTTCATGCGGGGTATCCACGTCCCGTCACCGGCCGGTCGTCGGAACAAAGGCGTGAGGCGGCGACATGGGGCTGTCGGCAACGCGCGTAGCTTTTGGCGCCGTAGGCGGCCGGACGACGTGGTTGGCCCGGACGAGCCGGGCCATGACGCAATTCCATGGGTCCAAGACAGTGTCGTCATGCCCCGCTTCATGCGGGGTATCCACGTCCCGTCACCGGCCGGTCGTCGGACCAGAAAGGTGATACGGCGACGTCGGGCTGTCGGCAACGCGCACAACTGGTGACGTCATAGGCGGCCGGACGACGTGGATGCCCCGGACAAGCCGGGGCATGACGGGATTGGGTACGGACGCGTGGCGTCAGAACCGGCGCAGCAGCCGATCGATGTAATCGAGCTCGATCTCGGGGCGGCCGCGTTCGCCGGCGCGGCGGCGCAACTCGTTGAGGATCTCGCGGGCGCGCTGCAGGTCCGACTGGGTCGGGATCTCGACGCGGCTGGTGTCGACGCCGCCGGAGTTGGTGGTACGGCCGAGCGGGTCTTCCTCGCGGGCCTCGAAATCGCCCTCGCCGTCCTCGCCGTCGCCCATCTGTCGCGCGAGCTCCTCGGCCATGCCGCGCATGCCCTGGGCGAGCTCGTCGAGCGCGCGGGTCTGGTCCTGCGCCGCCGAACCGGGCTCGCCACGACGCAGCGAGTCGCGGGCGCCGCCCATGTGCTCCTCGGCGCGGCCGAGCGCATCCGGCACACCGGCGCCAGCCTCGTTAAGTTGCCGCAGGATCTCGGCCAGACGCTCGCGCAGGCCCTCCTGGTCGCCGGCCATGTCGCCGAAGCGACCGGGCTGCTCGCCGGATTCGCCACTGGGATCCTGGCCCTCGGCGCCGGGCTGGCGCTGGCCCTGCCGACCGCGCTGGTTCTGCTGGCCCTGCTGCTGCTGGCCGCGGCGGCCCTGGCGCATCTGACCCTGTCGGTTGCGCTGGGACTCGCGATAGGTCTCGTCGAGCAGTTCCTGCTGCTGACGCATCAGGTCGCCGAGTTCCTGCATCTGCTGCTGCATGCCCTGCGCCTGTTCCGGCATCTGCTGCATGCGGCCGGCCTGCAAGTTCTCCAGCATCTCCTGGAGCTGCTGCAGCATTTCGCGCGCAGCGTCCTTGGCGCCAAGCTGGGCCAGCTCGCGCGCCCGATCGAGCATGAGCTTGAGGTCGTCCTGGCTCAGCGTCTGCGCGTTCGGGTCCATCTCGCCCGGTTCCTCGCCACGCTCGGCCTGGCGCATCGCCTGCTCGGCCATCGCCTGCAGGTACTTGTCGATGGCCTCCTGCAGCTCGTCCATCAGGCGCTGGATCTCGGCCTCGTCAGCGTCGCGGGCGAGCGCATCCATCAGCGCCTGCTGCGCCCGGCGCAGGTCGCGCTGGGCCAGCGACAGGCGGCCGTCCTCGAGGCGCAACGCCGCCTGCCAGAGCAACTCCTGCGTCTCGGGAATCGCGGTTTCGGTCTTGTCGTAGCGCAAACGGCCGATGGCGCTGCGCAGCGTCATGTAGACGGTGATGTCGTTATCGAAGGTCTCCGGGCCGGTGGAGATCGCCGACAGCGCCAGCATCACCGGCGCGCGCGCGTCGTCGCCGCGCTGTGCCAGGATACGCCGCTGCTCGATCAACGCGCGTGCCACGGGGTGCGAGAACTCGCGCGCCGGCAACGTCGTCTCGACTGGCTCGGATAGCCCCTTCTGGCCGATCTCATCCTCGGCGACGAGTTGAACCCGGACCTTCAGACCGGCCCAGGGATGCGCCGTCAGGTCATGAAAGCTCGGCTCGGCGGCCTCGCGCGCGTTCACGCCGGGCAGCGGCAAATCGATCAGCAACGGCTCGCCCGCCGCCTCGGCGGCGGCCGTCTCCGCCAGCTCGATGCGTGCGTGCAGGCTGGCGATGCCGTAGTCGTCGGTGGCGCGGGAGTCGAGCCGCAGCGCCATCTGGTTGGTCGCCGACGGCGGCTTGGCGATCTCGGCGGTCGGCGGCAGGTCGGG
>CAZVLI010000400.1:2131-4531 GCA_964627965.1 uncultured Rhodospirillales bacterium | reverse complement strand
CCGCCGGCGCCCGCGTCCTGTTGCAGGAAGCGGCCGAAGCCGGGGAGGCCGAGGCCGCCTATCGCCTGGGCCTGCTGTTCGATGCCGGGAGGGGCGGGCCGGCCGATCCAGCCCAGGCGCTTGTATGGTTCCGGCAGGCGGCGGAAGGTGGTCATGCCGAGGCGGCCCGCGTCGTCGGCATCTACTACGAGGAAGGCAAGGGCGTGCCTCAGGACCACGTCCAGGCCGCGAAGTGGTATGGCCGCGCCGCGAATGCAGGGAACGCCAAGGCACAGCGTAATCTCGGCACCGCCTATGCTCATGGCCGTGGTGTGCCGCGCGACTATGCCCGGGCCGCGCGCTGGTATCGCGCCGCCGCCGATCAGGGCAACGCCGACGCGCAGCGGAACCTTGCGTACCTCTACTACTTCGGTCGCGGCGTGCCGCGCGACGAGGCCAGGGCGACGGAGCTCTTCGCCGCCGCCGCGTCCGGCGATGGTGGCGGCAAGTCCGACTACGCCCTCGGCTTTTCCTACTACAACGGCCGCGGGGTGGATCGCGATTTCGCCCAGGCGCTGCACCACTTCACGGCTGCGGCGCGGCAGGGCAACGCCGACGCCCAGATATTTCTGGCGCGGATGTTCCTGGAAGGCGAGGGCACCGCGAAGGACCCATTCCAGGCCTACTACTGGGCGCTGCTCGGCGGCCTGCAGAAACCGGACATCGCCGCCTATTACTTCGACCAGCTTCGCCCGTTGCTGACCGACGCCGACCGTGCCGCGGTACGCCGCAGCCTCGCCGAGTTCAATCCGGACAGCCGATAGTTTCGGCGCGACCACCTGGCGCGTTGCGCTGGTCGGCCCGCGCGGACGACAATGGCACGACCGGCAGGGGAGCCCCGACAATGTCCGAAGACCTGGCCTACATGAGCGCCACCGAGATGGTGCGCCGTTTCCGCGACAAGTCGCTCTCGCCGGTGGAGGCGACCGAGGCGGCGCTGGCGCGCATCGAGGCCGATAACGACAAGATCAACGCCTTCAATGTGCTCGATCCGGAACGCGCGCTGGGCCAGGCGCGGCGTTCCGAGGCACGCTGGCACAGTGGCGAGCCAGCCGGCGCCGTCGATGGCGTGCCGACCTCGATCAAGGATCTCGTGCTGTCCGACGGCTGGCCGACCATGCGTGGCAGCCGAACCACCGACCCGAGCGGTCCGTGGGACACCGACGCACCGGCGGTGGCGCGTCTGCGCGAGCATGGCGCGGTCTTCATCGGCAAGACCACGACGCCGGAGTTCGGCTGGAAGGGCATCACCGACTCGCCACTGACCGGCGTCACCCGCAACCCGTGGAACCTGGCCAAGACGCCCGGCGGCTCGTCCGGCGGCGGTACCGCCGCGCTGGCGGCCGGGATGGGCGCGCTGGCCATCGGCTCCGACGGCGGCGGCTCGATCCGTATTCCCTGCGGCTTCACCGGCGTGTTCGGGATCAAAGCGCAGTTCGGCCGCGTGCCGGCCTGGCCGCCCAGCGCCATGGGCACGCTGAGCCACGTCGGCCCGATGGCGCGCTCGGTCGAGGACGCGGCGGTGATGCTGAACGTGATGAGCGAACCGGACGCGCGCGACTGGTCCTCCATCGAATACGTGAAGCACGACTACGCCAACGGCCTCGACCGGGGTGTGAAGGGCCTGCGCGTGGCCTACAGCCCGGACCTCGGCTACGCCAAGGTGCACCCCGAGGTTGCCGCCGTCGTTGCCGAGGCGGCGCGGGCCTTCGAGAGCCTGGGCGCTTATGTCGAGCAGGTCGATCCCGGCTTCGCCGACCCAACCGAGGACTTCCGGACCCTGTGGTGGGCCGGCGCGGCCGCGGCGATGGGCGATTTCACGCCGGCGCAGAAGGCGGTGATGGAGCCGCCGCTGGCCGAGCTGGTCGAGGAAGGCAAGAGCCTGAGCGCCGTGCAGTTGCAGAAGGCGGTCAATGCCCGTTTCGCGCTGGGTACCCAGATGCGGGTGTTTCACATGGCCTACGACCTGCTGCTGACGCCGGCGCTGGCGGTGCCGGCCTTCGACGTCGGTACGCTGGCGCCGGAGGGCTGGGAGAGCGACGACTACTGGCTGCGCTGGACGCCGTTCAGCTACCCCTTCAACATGACGCAGCAGCCGGCCTGCTCGGTGCCCTGCGGCTTTACCAGCGACCGGCTGCCGGTCGGGCTGCAGATCGTCGCCGACACCTATCGCGAAGACCTGGTGATGCGCGCGGCGTCGGCCTTCGAGGCGACCCAGCCGGCGGTGAAGTGGCCGGGACAGGTCTGAACCCCGGTCCGGATCCGGTCAGCTTGTGTCAATAATCGGTCGGCGATAATTCCCCGATGCTGGAACTGCTGTCCGTTCAGGAAATGTACGCGGCCGACAAGGCGGCGATGGAT
>CAZVLI010000400.1:0-2121 GCA_964627965.1 uncultured Rhodospirillales bacterium | reverse complement strand
GTCAGCGGCGAGACGCTGATGGAGGCGGCCGGTGCCGGCGTCGCCGCGGCGATCCTCGATCGTTTCGGGCCGTGCACTGTCGCGGTCCTGTGCGGGCCGGGGAACAACGGCGGCGACGGGTTCGTCATCGCCCGCCATCTGAAGGCGGCCGGCGCGCCGGTGCGCTTGGCGTTGCTTGGCGACGCGGCGGCGCTGAAAGGCGACGCGGCGATCATGGCGGGCCGGTGGGACGGGGACACCGAACCACTCGGCGAGGCGGTTCTGGACGGCGCCGAGATCGTTGTTGACGCGATTTTCGGTGCCGGCCTGGCCCGCGACATCGATGGCGCCGTGCGTCAGGTGCTGGAAGCGGCCGCCGCGCGCGGCCTGCCGAGCGTCGCCGTCGACGTGCCGAGCGGCGTGCATGGCGATACCGGGCAGGTCATGGGCTACGCGCTGCCCGCCGCGCTCACGGTCACCTTCTTCCGGGCCAAGCCGGGCCACCTGCTGATGCCGGGGCGGGCACTTCGTGGTGACCTCAAGGTCGTCGACATCGGCATACCCGAAAGCGTCCTCGACGCCACGGCATGGCGCAACGGGCCGGAGCGGTGGCTGCCGTCCTGGCCCGGTCCTCGCCAGGACGGGCACAAGTACAGCCGTGGCCACGTCGTGGTCGCGGCCGGTGGCTTTGGCAAGGGCGGTGCGGCGCGGCTGGCGGCGCGTGGCGCGCTGCGCATCGGGGCCGGTCTGGTCACCGTGGCGGCGCCGCGCGACGCGCTGGCCGAACATGCCGGCAATCTCGACGCGATCATGCTTGAGGGCGGCTTCATCGATGCCATCGAGGACGCACGCCGCAACGCCGTGGTCATCGGCCCTGGTAACGGCGTTACCGGACAGACCCGCGCCAATGTGCTGCACGCATTGAAAGCCAAGAAGGCGGCGGTGCTCGACGCCGACGCGCTCACCGTCTTCGCCGATGCCCGGCCGCTCCTGATGGAGGCGCTGCACCCGAACTGCGTGCTGACGCCGCACGAGGGCGAGTTCGGGCGCCTGTTCGAGGTCGAGGGCGGCAAGCTGGAACGCGCTCGCGCCGCCGCCGCGCAGTGCGGCGCCGTTGTGCTGCTGAAGGGGGCGGACACCGTCATCGCCGCGCCCGATGGACGTGCGATCATCAACGACAACGCGCCACCGGACCTGGCGACGGCCGGCGCCGGCGACGTGCTGGCCGGTTTCATCGGTGGGCTGCTGGGCCAAGGCCTGCCGCCGTTCGAGGCGGCGGCCGCCGGCGCCTGGATACATGGCGACGCGGCCACGCGCTTCGGGCCGGGGTTGATCGCCGAGGACTTGCCGGAGATGGTGCCGGCCGTATTGCGCGAGTTGAGGACAGAAACGTCGTGAGCGTAACCGAGGCACGCAGTCCAGGACTTCTCGACCGTCTGCGCCGTGCGTGGCGTGACGTGACCCTGGGGCCGACGGAGGCCATCGAGCCGGATTTGCCGAAGTCGGACAGCGAGCGCCTGCGCGAGCAGATCGACGCTTGTCTCACCGGCAAGGGTGGCGAGGTCTCCGCCCGCGCCCGCGCCGCGGATCTCGGACGTGCCTATCTGGCGTTGAACGAGACCGGCCGCGCCCGCTTCCTGAAGGTGCTGGCGACCGACTATGACGTCGACGACGGCGCCATCGAGGCGGCGCTCAAGACCATGACCGAGGCCGAGAGCGATGGGGGCAAGCGGGCTGCCCGGCGTTATCTGCGCGCGGCCCTGGTGCCGCCGCGCGTGCGCCTGCTGACCCAGTTCAACGCGTTGAGCGAGGGCACGAAGTTCCTGGTCGACATGCGCGCCGAGCTGATCCGGCTGGCGCGCGAGGACCGCGACCTGAAGCCGCTCGACAACGACCTGAAGGAACTGCTCGCCTCGTGGTTCGACATCGGCTTCCTCGGCCTGCAGCAGATCACCTGGCGCTCGCCTGCGGCGTTGCTGGAAAAGCTGATGGCCTACGAGGCGGTGCACGCCATCAAGTCGTGGTCCGACCTGAAGAACCGGCTCGACAGCGACCGGCGCTGCTATGCCTTCTTCCACCCGGCGATGCCGGACGAGCCGCTGATCTTCGTCTGGGTCGCGCTGGTCAATGGCATGGCTGACA
>CAZVLI010000399.1:0-4547 GCA_964627965.1 uncultured Rhodospirillales bacterium | reverse complement strand
CAGGCCGCGATCCGGCTGGTCGACTCCTCGCAGTACGAGGAGCGCATGGACAGCTACGACTTCGACATCGTCACCATGTCATGGGGCCAGTCGCTCTCGCCCGGCAACGAGCAGCGCGAGTTCTGGGGCTCGGCTGCGGCCGACCGGCCCGGCAGTCGCAATGTCGTGGGTATCAAGAATCCCGCCATCGACACGCTGATCGAGAACATCATCAACGCGCACAATCGCGCCGAGTTGGTGGCGTCGACGCGGGCGCTGGACCGGGTGCTGCTGTGGAACCACTACGTCGTGCCGCAGTTCGGCATCGGCGCCGACCGGATCATTTACTGGAACCGGTTCGATCGGCCGAAGGTGAAGCCGCGCTACGCCGTCGGCTTCATGGATACCTGGTGGATCAACCCGGACAAGGACGCGGTGCTCCGCGCGGCGGGCATCAAGTAGCGCCGACGATCCCGGTCAGCACGGCGAGCTTGGCGCGGATTTCCGCCAGGACACTCGCGGGAACAGATTCACCGATGCGGTGGATACGGCGCGACATCGTGTCGATGCTGCGGACGTGGCTGGTCAGCACCTCGCCCTGAACCGTGAGCTCCTCCGGCAAGACGACGCTTGTCGGAAACGGGCGCACCCGGCTGGTGATCGGGCAGACGATGGTGAAGCGCGTGGCGACGTAGAACGCGGCGGGCGAAATGACCACGGCGGGGCGCCGTCCTGCTTGCTCTCGCCCGATGGTCGGGTCGAAGTCGGTCCAGATCAGGTCGCCGGCTTGCGGCACTTCATCGTCGGTCATGAGACCTGTTCGCGGCCGCGTTCGTCATCCCAGTCGTCCCAGTCCAACGCTTCGTGCATCGCCTCGGGCGTGACGCCCTCGAGCAAGTCTTCCAGGCGATAGGTCGGCTTCGCGAGTTCGAGCACGAGGCGGTTGTCTTCCAGGGTCACTTCCACGACGGCGCCTTCGGTGATGCCGAGCTGGCGCGCCAGGTCCTTCGGTATGCGCATACCCAGGCTGTTACCCCAGCGAGAGACGTGCATGTGCATGGGCCGCTCCATTTCGCAGGATATACATAGTATATCCTATCGTGCCCTTCCAGCCTATGACGAAACGTCCACCCGCACCTCCGCGCCGGCGCGGACAGCGTCCAGCGCCTTCACGTCGTCGTCGGTGTCGGCCCAGATGTTGACCGGGGCGACCAGGCGGCATTCGTCGCCGCGGCTGACCGGGGTGCGGCCCCAGGCGACGGCGATCGCGTTGCCCTCGACCCAGAAGGCGATCTCGCCGGGCGTGACCACGTCGCGCGCATCGGCCTCGCGGTCGACGTCCACCGGCGTGGAGAAGTAGACCTCCTCGCCCCAGGTCTGCGCCGTCGCGGTGAACGGGCAGGCGTCGATGATCGCGCGCGCAGTGGCGGTGTCGCGCGGGCGACAGGTCAGGCGGACCTGCCCGATGGTCAAGATCACGTCGTGCATGGCTGGGTCTCCCTGGGCACAGGATAGCAGGCCTTTCGCCGCCCCAGCGGATCGGCGATGCTTGCCGGCATGAGCGAGGGCGACAAGACAGACGTGGCGGTGATCGGCGCCGGCATGGCCGGCGCGTCAGTGGCCTATTTCCTGGCCGAGGCGGGCCTGTCGGTGCGCCTACTGGAGATGGAAAGCCAGCCTGGCTACCACACCACCGGGCGTTCCGCCGCGCTGTTCTCCGAGGCCTACGGACCGCCGCAGATACGCGCGCTGACGGTCGGTGGCCGCGCCTTCTACGAGGCGCCGCCGCAAGGCTTCGCCGACCATCCGCTGCTGACGCCGCGCGGCGCGATGTTCGTGGCGCGGGCCGACCAGATCGCGGCACGCGACGCGCTGGCGGCCGAGGTCGGCGGCCTCGCACCCATCGAGGTGCTCAGCGCCGCGCAGGTGCGCGCCAAGGTGCCGGTGCTGCGGGCGGACTATGTCGCCGGCGGCATGCTGGAGCCGGGCGCGATGGACATCGACGTCAACGCGCTGCACCAGGGTTTCCTTCGCGGGATGCGGGCCAAAGGCGGAACGCTTGTGACCGATGCGCAGGTCAGCGGCCTGGCGCGCGACGGCGACGGCTGGATCGTCGAGACCCGTGCCAGAACCGTCAACGCCGCGATGGTGGTGAATGCCGCCGGCGCCTGGTGCGACGAGGTTGCCGCCTTGGCCGGTGCGGCGCCGGTCGGGCTGGTGCCGAAGCGGCGCACGGCGATCCTGTTCGACCCGCCGGCTGGCACGGACATTTCCGGCTGGCCGCTGTCGGTCGATGTCGACGAGCAGTGGTACTTCAAGCCCGACGCCGGCAAGCTGCTGGGATCGCCGGCCGACGAGACGCCGTCGCCGCCGACCGACGCGCAGCCCGAGGACCTCGACGTCGCCATCGCCGTCGACCGTATTCAGACGGCGTCCGAGCTCGACATACGCCGCATCGACCACAAGTGGGCCGGCCTGCGGAGCTTCGTCGCCGACAAGACGCCGGCGGCCGGCTACGACGACAAGGTGCCGGGCTTCTTCTGGCTCGCCGGCCAGGGCGGCTACGGCATCCAGACTGCACCCGGCCTCGGCCGCCTCGCCGCCACGCTGATCCAGGGCAAGGACGTGCCGGCCGACCTCGCCGACCTGGGGGTCGACGCCGCCGCGCTGGCGCCGCGCCGCCCGTCGCTACAGGAAGGGGAAACCTCGTGAAAGTCTTCATCGCCTGTCTCGGTACCGAGACCAACACCTTCTCGCCGATCCCGACCGGCGAGGAGAACTTCAACGAGACGATGTACTTCGACGGCGACGCGACGCAGCGGGAGCCGTTGGCGTTCAGCGCGCCGCTGCACGTCTGGCGGCGGATGACCGAGGAGCGTCAGGGCCAGGTCACCGAGTCCATCGCCGCCTTTGCGCAGCCGGCCGGACGCACGCTGAAGCGCGTCTACGAGGGCTATCGCGGGCGCATCCTGGACGACCTGAAGAAGGCGATGCCGGTCGACATCGTGCTGTTGAACATGCACGGCGCGATGGCGGCGGAAGGCTACGACGACTGCGAAGGCGACCTGCTGGCCAAGGTGCGCGAGATCGTCGGGCCGAACTGCATCATCGGCGGCGAGCTCGACCTGCACTGCCACATCACGCAGCAGATGCTGGACGCGGCCGACGTGCTGATCACCTTCAAGGAGTATCCGCACGTCGACTTCAACGAGCGCGCGGAGGAGCTGTTCAAAATCTGCGAGGACGCGGCGGCCGGCCGGGCCAAGCCGGTGATGTCGGTCTATGACATGCGCATGATCAACATGTGGCGCACGCGGATCGAGCCGGTGAAGGGCTTCGTCGACAAGATGAAGAGCCTGGAGGGCAGCGACGACGTGCTGTCGGTCTCGTTTGGCCATGGCTTCGCCTGGGGCGACGTCGCCGACGTCGGCGCCAAGATGCTCGTCGTCACCGACGACAACGCATCGACGGGCGCGGCGCTGGCCGAGCAGCTCGGCAAGGAGATGTGGGACCTGCGCGACCAGACCGAGATCCCGGCGATGAGCACGGACGAGGCGCTCGACAAGGCGCTCGCCATTGATGGCGGCCCGGTCGTGCTCACCGACATGGCCGACAATGCCGGCGGCGGCGCGCCGGCCGACTCGACGTTCGTGCTGCAACGGGTGCTGGATCGCGGCATCCCGAGTGTTGCCAGCGGCATCTACTGGGACCCGGTGTCGGTGCGCTTCTGCGTCGAGGCCGGCGTCGGCGCCTCGTTCGACCTGCGCATCGGCGGCAAGGTCGGCAAGATGTCGGGCCTGCCGATCGACCTGCCGATCACGGTGAAGGCGATCAAGCACGACATGGTGCAGACCTTCGGGCCGTCGAAGAACCCGATGGGGACGGGCGTGTGGCTGTCGGCGCCGAACGACCTCGACCTGGTGCTGATGACCGTGCGCACTCAGACCTTCCACCCCGACGCGTTCGAGCAACTCGGCCTCGACCTGTCGACCAAGAAGCTGGTGATCGTGAAGTCGTCGAACCATTTCTATGCCGGCTTCGCGCCGATCGCGAAGGAGGTGTTCTGGATCAGGAGCGAAGGCGCCATCGCGCCGGACTTCGGCTCGATCCCCTACACCAAGCTCGACAAGCCCTACTGGCCGAAAGTCGAGAACCCGTTCGCGGCGTAGTAGGCGTTGGCCAGGATCGCCAGGCCGGCGACGATGACCACGGTATCGATCAGCAAGCGGAACTGATCCGGCTCGAAACGCTGCACCAGTCGCTTCGACAGCCAGGTGCCGGCCATCAACGCGCCGCCGACGATCAGGCCGCGCAGCGCGGTCTCGGTGGACAGCGCGCCGAGCAGCGCGAAGGTGCCGGACTTGGTGACGACCATGGCCAGCGAGGCCGCCGCCTCGGTGCCGATGAACGCGCCCTTGGTCAGGCCGTAGGCGAGGAAGACCGGGGCGTTGATCGGCCCGGTCGAGGCGACGAGGCCGGTGAGGTAGCCGATCGGCGCGCCGGCCAGCGCCAGACCGGCGAGGCGGACGGTGAAGCCGCGCTCCGCCATCCAGCGGCGCAGCGGCACT
>CAZVLI010000398.1:993-4564 GCA_964627965.1 uncultured Rhodospirillales bacterium | reverse complement strand
TAGAGCATGCCGTTGATCGACGACGAACCGCCCAGCACCTTGCCGCGCGGGATCGGGATGCGCCGGCCGGCCATGTCCGGGTCCGGCTCCGTCTCGAAGCACCAGTTCAGGCTCGGCATGTTGAGCATCTTGGCGAAGCCGACCGGAACGTGAATCCAGATCGACTTGTCCTGGCCGCCGGCCTCCAGCAGCAGGACCTGGTTCCTCGGGTCGGCCGACAGCCGGTTGGCCATGACGCAGCCGGCCGAGCCGGCGCCGATGACGATGTAGTCGTAAGTGGGCATGGGTTTCGCTCGGAGTGGGCTTTGGTGGCGTTTCGCCCACCGTAGCATAGCCGCGAAGCTGGAGAACGCGATTTGGCGCCGTCAGCGGTCGTTTCCGAGAGGGCTAACCCTCGGGCAGGCCAGCCTTGCGTAGCGGGTCCAAGAAGCCTTCGTCGAATGCGTGCAGGCCGGGGCCGAGGAAACCCACGAGCCGCGCGACCGACATGTCGGGCACTTCGGACTGAAGCGTCGAGACGATCGTGCGTGCGCCCTGTTGGTCGCCGAGATGCCAGGTGCTGGCGGCCAGCCCGAGCGGTATCCAGTACATCTTGTTCGGTTCCTGATTGGCGCGGCGATAGGTGGAGAGCGCGGTATCGTGGTCGCCCAACGCCAGCCGCAGCAGCCCTTTCAGGTTCAGGAATCCCCACATCAGCGGATCGTTGGGGCTCAGCTTTATCGCCATGTCGACGGCGTTCTCGCATTCCTCGGCGCCGTCGATACCGAGGGACATGGCGCTGGCCAGGGCCCATCCGTAGTGCGCCGCCGCGAAGCTCGGATTGAGCTCGATGGCGCGGCGATAGGATTCGGCGGCACGGGCATAGTCGTGGCTGATCGTCAGGATGAAGCCCTGCGCGCAGTAGCCGAGCGCATCCCGGTCGTCGAGTTCGATGGCGCGACGCGCATCGGCGACCCCGGCCGCGACCGCGGCGGCGCGATCCGGTGCGACATTGGTCAGGATCTCGACATAGAACAGCCAGGCCCGATGGGCGTAGGCGGCGGCGAAGCCGGGGTCGATGGCCAGCGCCTGGTCGAAATAGTCGTGCGCCGTCCTGGTGTCGTCGGCCGTGAAGCGCCAGCGGTGGTACAGCGCGCGCTGGTACAGGTCCCAGGCGGTCATGTTGTGTGTCGGCTTGTCGCGGCCGCGCGTTCGTTCCCGGTTGGCCAGTTCGGGTTCGATGACCCCGACCAGGGTCTGGGTCATCTCGTCCTGCAGGTCGAAGATGTCGACCAGTTGCCGGTCGTAGCGCTCGGCCCAGATGTGTTCGTTGGTCGCGGCCTCGATCAGCTGGGCGGTGATCCGCACACGCTCGCCGGCCTTGCGGACGCTACCTTCCAGCACGTAGCCGACGCCGAGTTCACGCCCGACCTTCGGTATGTCCACGGCCTGGCCCTTGTAGACAAAGGTCGAGTTGCGCGCGATCACCGCCAGCCAGCGGAACTTCGACAGTTCGGCGATGATGTCCTCGGTGATGCCGTCGACGAAGTACTCCTGCTCGGCGTCGCCCGACATGTTGTCGAGCGGCAGCACGGCGATGGCCGGCTTCTCCGTCCGCGACGCCGAACCCCCGGCCGAATTGCCTGGAACCTCGGCCTGGGCCGAGGTCGCCGGCGACCAGCGCCAGGCCTGGACCGGGCGCGCGATGTTCTTCACGTCCTGCGGGCCGATATCCTCGAACGCGGTCTCGATCTTGCCGGCGACCTCGTCGTGTACCTTGCCGGAAAGGCAGATGCCACCGACCGGCGCGATGGCCTGCAGCCGCGCGGCCACGTTGACGCCATCGCCGTGGATGTCGTCGCCGTCGACGACAACCTCGCCGATATTGACCCCGATGCGGAGCAGGAGGCGTGTGTCGTCGGACTGGTCGCCCTCGCGCTCGACCATGCCCTGTTGCACCGCCAGCGAGCACTCCACGGCGGAAACCGCGCTGGCGAACTCGATCAGCAACGCGTCGCCCGCCGTGCCGACCAGACGCCCGTCGAACTTTTCGATCTGGGGATCCCAGAGTTCGGCCCGGTAGCTCTTCATGCGCGCCAGCGTGCCGGCCTCGTCGGCCCCGATCAGCCGCGAGTAGCCGACGACGTCGGTCGAAACGATGGCGGCAAGCTTACGGATGGTGGGGGCGGACATGGCGCGAGTGTAGCCAGGAAGTCGTGATGCGGGTAACCGCAATCGACTGTCTATGCTTCGGGCAAACCGGCGCGGATCAGGGCGTCGCAGTAGCGTTTGGCGGCGGCGTTGCGTAATTCGACGACAGTTCGGCCGAACGGTGCCGCGTCCAGCGAATCCAGCCGTCGCCGGATTTTTGCGACGGTGCTGTCCGGCGCAAGACGCAGCGTTTCGGCAACCGCGGCTCGTGCTTCCGTCATCCTACCGAGTTCCGACAGGACGGCCGCGACGCCATTGTGACCCGCGTCGACGTCCGGCAGTGTGCGGATGGCGCGTTGCGCAAGGGTCAGTGCGTCATCGTAGCGCTCGACCATGAATGCGTGAAACGACTGGTAGGTCTGGAAAACACCCAGAAAGGGATCCTTCGGGCTGAGCGCCGTACCGCGTTCGATGGCGTCCGATGCCTCGTCGTAGCGTCCGATGGAGCCCAGAAAGACACCGTACATCAGCCAGCCGTGGGCATAGTTCGGGCTCTCCACGGTGCATTGCCGTAGCGTTTCGATCGCCTCGGGCCACTGGCCGGCGAGGGCCAACTGGCCACCCAGGCTGCGCAAGGCAACGGCATCGGACGGATCGATCTCCAGTGCGCGGCGTGCTGCGCGCATTCCGGCCGCCATCGCCGTCTGACGATCCGAAACATAGGACATCTGCACTTCCCAGCCATGGCACCAGGCCAGCACGCCCAGCGCCTGGGTGTTCAGCGGGTCCAGCGCGACGGCCTGCTCGGCGAGTTCGCGGGCGCGGACGAAGTCTGGCGCCGTGGCCCGTGCGGCGAACTGGCTGGCCTGTAAGGCCAGATCCCACGCATCCAGGTTCTCCGGTCGCTTGCGGGCGATACGACGCAGCTCGGCCTGCTCGAAGGCCGGCGATATGGCTGCGGCGATGGTGCCGGTGATCTCGTCCTGCAGGTCGAAGATGTCGACCAGCTCGCGATCGTAGCGCTCGGCCCAGACGTGCTTTCCGCTCTCTGCCTCATTGAGCTGAGCGGTGATTCTTACTCGGCTGCCGGCCTTTCGCACGCTGCCTTCCAGCACATAGCGCACGCCAAGCTCACGGCCGACCTGTTTGATGTCGACGGGCTGGCCTTTGTAGGTGAAGGACGAGTTGCGCGCGATGACATGGAAGGAGCGGAATTTAGACAGCGCGGTGATGATGTCCTCGGCGATGCCATCGGAGAAATAGTCCTGCTCCGGGTCGCCGGACATGTTGGTGAAGGCCAGCACCGCGATCGACGGCTTGTCGGTGATCAGCTTCGGCCCGGGTGCTTCGCCCTCGACAGCGGTCCAGCGCCAGACTTGGAGCGGGCGGGCGATGTTCTTCACCTCCTGAGCGCCGGCGTCCTCAAAGCTGGCGTCGACCT
>CAZVLI010000398.1:0-983 GCA_964627965.1 uncultured Rhodospirillales bacterium | reverse complement strand
GGGGTGGCGGACCCCTTGCCGTCCGTCCTGTCCTGTACCTCCCCGGAGATGCTTCTGCCGCCGGCCGGTGCCAGTGCCTGCAACCGGGCGGCCACGTTCACGCCGTCGCCGAAGATGTCGTCGCCGTCGACCACCACCTCGCCGATGTTGACCCCGATGCGCAGCAACATCCGTGTCGCGTCTGTCTTGTCCGCCTCGCGCGCAACCATGCCCCTTTGCACCGCCAGCGCACACGCAACGGCAGAAACCGCGCTGGCGAACTCGATCAGCAGCGCGTCGCCGGCCGTTCCCACGAGGCGACCGCCGTGCCGGTCGATCTCCGGGTCCCAGAGCTCGGTCCGATGCGCCTTCATTCGGGCCAGCGTGCCGGCCTCGTCGGCGCCCATCAGTCGCGCGTAGCCGACCACGTCGGTCGACACGATGGCGACGAGCTTGCGTACGGGCGCCTCGGACATGGCGCCAGTGTAGCCGCGCCGGGTGACCTCAGATAGCGGCTCCGCGGTCTAGTTCTTGCCGAGTACCCGGCGGGCGATGATCTGTTTCATCACTTCCGCGGTGCCGCCGGCGATACGGCCGACGCGGTTGTCGGCCCAGGCCCGTGCGATCGGGTATTCCCACATGAAGCCGGCGCCGCCGTGCAGCTGCAGGCATTCGTCCAGCACCTGCATGGCCAGGTCGGTGGCGTTCATCTTCGCCATCGCGGCGTCGACCTCGTCGAGCTTCTTCTCCAGGTGCAGCGCGATGCAGCGGTCGACGAAGCTGCGCAGCATGGTGGTGCGCGCGGTCAGCTCGGCGAGCTTGAACTGGGTGTTCTGGAAGGCGGCGATGGGCTTGCCGAAGGCATGCCTGTCCTTCACGAACTCGACGGTCCACTCGATCGCCTGTTCGCAGACCACGGCCGAGCGGATCGCCTGGATCAGCCGCTCCTGCGGCAGCATGGAGACCAGCTGGATGAAGCCCTGGCCTTCCTCGCCGCCCAGCAG
>CAZVLI010000397.1:2496-4571 GCA_964627965.1 uncultured Rhodospirillales bacterium | reverse complement strand
CTAGCCGATCACGCCGCCGCGTCGCGGGCCATGCCGGCGCGGACACGCTCGACCAGCTCCGGCGGTGCCTTGGCCGGCGAACCGGCATCGAACGGCGGCGCCGGATCGTATTCGATACCGAGTTGCAGCGCCTGCGCCACCATCGGCCCCATCAGTTCCGCCGTGAGCGTCAGCGCGCCGTCGATGCCGGCCGAGACGCCGGCCGTGGTCAGGATGTCGCCGTCGCGAACCACGCGTTCGCTCACCGGCTCGGCGCCGAGCGCCCGCAACTGTTCCATCGCCGCCCAGTGCGTCGTCGCGCGCTTGCCCTTGAGCAGGGCGGCGCGGCCCAGGATCAGGGAGCCGGTGCAAACGCTCATCGTCCACGTCGCGCTGTCATGTGCGCCGCGCACCCATGCCAACGTCTCGTCGTCGCAGGCGGCCTCGACCACCGAGGCGCCTGGCACAACCAACAGGTCCGGCGCGGGCATCTCCGTCAGCGCCTTGTCCGCGTGCAGCGTCATGCCGATGTCGGTCACGATCGGGCCGGCCGCGCGGGCCTCGTGCGGCCCGGTCAGGTCCAGGCAGGTCATCTTGTCGTAGAGCAGGAAGGCGATGTGCATCGGGCGCTCCGGATCAGGTGTCGCGTCGCGGCGGGTTGTCGATCAGGCGGGCGAAGGCGACGCGGGCGCGGTCGTCGGCGCCGGCGTCATCCAATAGCCGCTTGGTGAAGGGGTGGATCAGGTAGGCGCCCTGGATCTCCCAGGCGAGCTGCTCGGCGTCGGTGTCGGCCGGCAGGTGGCCGCGGGCGATGGCGTCGGCGACGTAGTGTTCCAGCCCGCCCAGCCAGGCGCGCTGCTGCGTCACCAGGTGATCGCGCACCGGGCCGGCGACGTCGTCGAACTCGGCGGCGGCGGCGACGAAGGGACAGCCGCCGGCCCAGCCGGACGCCGCGGTCCAGTCCAGCCAGGCCTCGAAGATCGCGCGCAGGCGCGGCAGGCCGGCGTCGGCCTCGCGCCCGGCGGCAATGACGTGGTCGCGGAAGTCGAGGGCGGCGCGATCCAGCAGCTCGATCTGCAGGGCTTCCTTGGACGGGAAGTGCGCGAAAAGGCCGGACTTGGAAACGCCGGCGGCGCTGGCCAGGGCGCCGAAGGTGAGGCCGGCGAGGCCGCGTTCGCTGGCCATCGCCGCGCCGAGGGTCAGCAGCCGGGCCTTGGGCTGCGATTCCGTTGCGCGATCCATGCCGCGAGAGTAGTTGCGACCGATCGGTCGGTCAATAACGTTCGACCGATCGGTCAGGTCAATTGGCGATCATCCCGGCGCGGGCCAGGGTCCGCCGCGCCTCGGCCACGTGCAGGTTCTCCACCAGCTTGCCGTCGAGCACCGCAAGGCCGCTGCCGGACCCCATGGCTTCCTCGTAGGCGGCGATGGCGCGTCGCGCCCAGTCGACCTCCGCTTCGGACGGCCCGAAGACTTCGTTGCAGGGCTCGACCTGGCTCGGGTGGATCAGCGTCTTGCCGTCGAAGCCGAGCGTGCGGCCCTGCTCGCAGACGGCGCGGAAGCTGTCGCCGTCCTTGATGTCGAGATAGACGCCGTCGAGCGCCGTGAGCCCCGATGCCCGCGCTGCCAGCAAGATCATCGACAGGCTGGCCAGCATCGGCGCCCGGTCCGGGGTGTGGCGGGCATGTAGGTCGGTGGTGAGGTCGGAAGTGCCGGCGACCAGGCACTCCAGCCGGTCGGACGACTGCGCCACGACATCGACGTTCAGCACGCCGCGCGGCGTCTCGACCATCGCCCAGATGCCCTTGTCGGTTGGCAGGACGGCAGCGGCGGCCGCGATCTGCTCGGGCCGCTCGACCTTCGGCAGCAGCACGGCGTGCGCCGCCGAGGTCGCCGCCGCCGCAAGGTCGTCGGCGCCCCAGTCGGTATCGGCGCCGTTCACCCGCAGCACCAGTTCGCGGTTGCCGTAGCCGCCAGCGGCCAGCGCCGCCACCGCCTGCGCGCGCGCGCCGGCCTTGGCGTCGGGCGCGACCGCGTCTTCCAGGTCCATGATCACCACGTCGGCCGGCAACTGCCGGGCCTTTTCCAGCGCGCGG
>CAZVLI010000397.1:0-2486 GCA_964627965.1 uncultured Rhodospirillales bacterium | reverse complement strand
TCGATGGAGGGCAAGGGCCCGGTCGGCTCGCCCGCGCGGGCGTTGGCGGCGGGCATGAACAGGGCGCTGCGGCGGGCCGAACGCGGCTCGGACATGGCGAATTCTCCTTCGATACCGAGCGCAACGTATCCGCCGACCGGCACTTCGGGCTAGGTTCCGGGCATGGGAATCGTCTGCGTTTCCAGTCATGTCGCCTACGGCCACGTTGGCGGCCAGGCC
This sequence comes from uncultured Rhodospirillales bacterium, assembly GCA_964627965.1. GTDB lineage: Bacteria > Pseudomonadota > Alphaproteobacteria > JAVKFY01. The sequence goes on along the minus strand of CAZVLI010000397.1, from coordinate 2,267 downwards.
GCGATCCTGCCGCTGCAATGCGCCGGGCACGAGGTCTGGCACGTGCCGACCGTGCTGTTCTCCAACCACCCCGCGCACGGCGGCTTTCGCGGCCGGCCGGTGGCGGCGGCCTGGTGCGCGGAACTGGTCGAAGGGCTGCACGAGTCGCGCTTCCTGGGCCAGGCCAAGGGGCTCCTCAGCGGCTATCTCGGCGACGGTGAACAGGCCGAGGCGGTGCTGGCGGCGCGCGCTGGCTTGCGTAACGGCGCGCCCTACCTTTGCGACCCAGTGCTGGGCGATGCGGGACGGGTCTACGTGAAGGATGGCGTGCTGGCGGCGATGCGCGAGCGGCTGGTGCCGGCCGCCGACGCGGTCACGCCCAACAGGTTCGAACTGTCACTTCTGACCGATCGGCCGACCGACACGCTGGAGGACATCCTGGACGCGCTCACCGTGTTGCGCGCGACCGGCCCGAAGCTGGCGGTCTGCACCTCGGCGGTGAGCGACGACGACCGGCTGCTGACGGTGCTCGCCGACGACGACGGCTACCGCGCGGTATCGGTGCCGCGGCACGAGCAGGCGCCGTACGGGACCGGCGATCTGCTGGCCGCGCTGCTGCTTTCGGGCCTCGTGGCCGGTGTCGATCCGGCCGAAGCGCTGCGCCACGCATCCGACATCCTGTACGCGGTGATCGCCGACAGTGTCGCGGCGGCATCGCCGGAGCTGACCCTGGTCGCCTCGAGAGCCAGATTCAGCGATCCGGTGCCCCAAGTCGCGCGGATCGTACCGGTTCCGGCATAAGATCCGCGGCACCTCGCCGCGCGCGCTTGCCGGGTCGGCGGAAACGCGTTAGGACACTGCCCACGGTGCAAACCAGCAATCCACGATGACGGCAGGGGAGTTTTCATGGCCCGCAACAAGATCGCCTTGATCGGCGGTGGCAATATCGGCGGCACGCTCGCGCATCTGGCCGGCCTGAAGCAACTCGGCGACGTGATCATGTTCGACATCGTCGAGGGCCTGCCGCAGGGCAAGACCCTGGATCTGGCCGAATCGTCGCCGATCGACGGCTTCGACGTGTCGTTGAAGGGCACGCAGAAGTACGCCGATATCAAGGGCGCGGACGTCGTCATCGTCACCGCCGGTGTCGCGCGCAAGCCGGGCATGAGCCGCGACGACCTGCTCGGCATCAACATCAAGGTGATGGGTCAGGTCGGCGCCGGCATCAAGAACTACGCGCCGAACGCCTTCGTCATCTGCATCACCAACCCGCTCGACGCGATGGTCTGGGTGTTGCGCGAAAGCTGCGGCCTGCCGACCCACAAGGTCGTGGGCATGGCCGGTGTGCTGGACAGCGCCCGGTTCCGCTACTTCCTGGCCGAGGAGTTCGACGTCTCGGTCGAGGACGTGACCGCCTTCGTGCTGGGCGGCCATGGCGACACCATGGTGCCGTTGCCGCGCTACTCCACCGTCTCCGGCATCCCGCTGCCCGATCTGATCAAGATGGGCTGGACCGACAAGAAGAAGCTCGACGCGATCATCCAGCGCACCCGCGACGGCGGTGCCGAGATCGTCGGCCTGCTGAAGACCGGCTCGGCCTTCTACGCGCCGGCGGCAGCGGCGATCCAGATGGCGGAGAGCTACATCTACGACAAGAAGCGCCTGCTGCCGTGCGCGGCCTACCTGAACGGCCAGTACGGTGTGAAGAACATGTACGTCGGCGTGCCGGTGGTGATCGGCGCCAAGGGCGTAGAGCGCGTGGCGGAAATCTCTCTTAACGCCTCTGAAAAGAAAATGTTCGACAAATCGGTCAACGCCGTGCGCGGCCTGGTCGATGCCTGCAAGAAGATCGAGCCGTCGCTGGGCAAGTCCGGGAAGGCGAAGAAGTAAGCCGATGAATATCCACGAACATCAGGCCAAAGAGGTGCTCGCCAGGTTTGGCGTGCCGGTACCGAAGGGCGAGGTCGCGTTCTCCGTCGACGAGGCCGTTGCCGGGGCCGGCAAGCTGCCCGGCCCGGTCTGGGTCGTGAAGGCGCAGATCCATGCCGGCGGGCGCGGCAAGGCCGGCGGCGTGAAGCTGGCCAAGTCGATGGACGAGGTGAAGGCGCACGCCGCGGACATCCTGGGCAAGACCCTGGTGACGCACCAGACCGGCCCGGCCGGCAAGGAGGTGCAGCGGCTCTACATCGAGGACGGCTGCGACATCGCTCGCGAGCTCTACGTCTCGGCACTGGTCGACCGGGTGAACGGCCGGGTCGCGATCATGGCCTCGACCGAGGGCGGCATGG
>CAZVLI010000396.1:0-4573 GCA_964627965.1 uncultured Rhodospirillales bacterium | reverse complement strand
CTGCAGCGCCGGGTCGCTGACGGTGATGCCGTCGTCGTAGATCAGCACGCCGCAGTTGGCGCACTTCACGTAGCTCTCGATGTAGTAGCCGGTATCGGAAAAGCGCATCGCTCAATCGTCCCCGCCGTCGCTGTAGCCATACGCGTCGCGGGCATGGCCAGCGCTGATGTAGCCTTCCGCGACGTCCTCGCGCACCTGATCCGGGTCGCGATCCGCCGCCGGACCCATACCGCCACCGCCCGGGGTGATGATGTGCACCCGATCGCCGGGCCGGATCACCACGTTCGACCACTTGCTGGTCGAGTTCTTGCCGAACGCCTGAACCATGGTCTGCCAGTCGCGCTCGCCATCGCCCTGGAACAGGGTGATGCCGGGCTGGCCCTCGCCGCCGCCGTCCAGGCCCCAGGCCCGGTGTACATGACGGTCGGTGAGCTGGCTGCAGGTGATCTCGGCGTCCAGGCACCGCAGCTTGCGCTGTGTCCCAAGCCCGCCACGGGTGCGGCCGGGTCCACCGGAATCCGGCACCAGGCTGAACTCCTCCACCAGCCACGGATAGCGCGTCTCGAAGACCTCGACGGGAATGACGCGGCAGTTGCCGTTGATCGAGTCGGTGGCATCGTTGCCGTCGGCGTTCGCCGTTGCACCCCACCCGACGACCTCGATGTCGTAGCAGGCGAAGTACTCCTGGTTCTTCTTGTCCTCGCCGCCGAACACGAAATTGAGGTGCGTGCCGCCTTCCGACGCCATGGCGCGATGCGGCACCGCGTTGGCGAGCGCGCCGATCACCGCGCCGGCGATGCGCGGGTGCGTTTCGGTGTTGCCGCCGACCTCCGGCGCCGGATAGTCGACGTTGACGATGGTGCCGGCGGGCGCCAGCACGCGGATCGGCCGGAAGCAGCCTGAGTTCTTCGGGATCGACGGGTCTGTCAGGTGAAGGATGGCGTTGTAGGCGGCCGACCAGGTCACGCCCAGGGTGGCGTTGATCGGGCCGCCGACCTGGGCGGAGCTGCCCGTGAAGTCGACTACCATTTCCTCGCCCTGCACGAAACACTCGACGTGGATTTTGATCTCCTCGTCGGTGACGCCGTCGTTGTCCATGTAGTCCTCGAAGACGTGCCGTCCGTCGGGGATCTCGGCGATCTCCGCCCGCATCCGCTTCTCGGAATAGTCCATCAGATCGGCGCAGATGGTCTTGAACGACCCGATGCCATACTTCTCGACGGTCTGCGCAAGCCGCTGCGCACCGACTTCGACACCGCTGATCAGCGCGCGCATGTCGCCGTAGTTGTACCGGGGCGTACGCACGTTCGCGAGCCAGAGCTTCCAGACCTCCTCCACGTCCTCGCCGCGCTTCTTGATCTTCACCGGCGGTACGCGAATGCCCTCATGGAAGATCTCCGTCGCCTCGGACGGGAAGCCGCCAGGCACCATGCCGCCGACTTCGGCGACGTGGCCGATGGCGACCGTGAAGGCGACCAGCTCGTCGCCGACGAACACCGGGCAGAACAGCGTGTGCTCCGGGGTGTGCAGGCCGCCGCGATAGGGATCGTTGTGCACGATCACGTCGCCGGGCTCGATCGACGACAGCGGAATCTCCTGCAGGCTGGAGCGGATGATCAGCGGCATGCCGCCGATCTGCGCCGGGCAGAACTCCGCCACCGCCCACATCTCGCCGGTCGGGCTGGCGATCGCGCAGGTGAAGTCGAGCGCTTCGTTGAAGATCGTCGAGTAGGACGTCTTCATCAGCGTGATGCCCATCTCGCGGCAGATCGAGATCATCGAGCTCTCGATGATGTTCATGGTCACGAAATCGGTGGACTTGGAGTCAGCCATGGTTTGCTCCTTGCCTCAGTCGGACGTGATGATGAGGTTGCCGTGACGGTCGACGCGCAGCGTTTGGCCGGGCTTCAGGACGGTCACCGAGGCGGCCTCTTCGACCAATGCCGGGCCCGTCAGTGTATCGCCATCGGCCAGGTCATCGCGACGGTAGACGTCGGCCGCAACGGTGCCGTCCTCGAACACCACTTGGCGCTGGCCGGTCGAGGTTGCCGCGCCTGAACTTGCCGGCAAGGTCGGTAGCTGCGGGCTTTCCACCGCGGAAACCGCCGTGCACTTGAAGGTGATGACCTCGATCACCTCGCGCGGGATGGCGAAGCCGAACCGCGCCTCGTGCAGTTGATGGAAGGTCTCCCAGGCCTTCGCCGCGGTCGCCTCGGTGAAGGTCTCGAAGTCGACCGGGACTTCCAGCTCGTAGTTCTGGCCGAGATAGCGGAGCTCAAGCGTGCGCTGCACGCCGAGCCGCTCCTTGTAGCCTTGGGCGGCGAGGTTGCGTAGCGCGTCGTCGACGATCTCGCCCATGACCTGGTTGGCCCGCTCCAGGTCGAACCTGGCCGACGTCATCTGCACCGTGCGCTCCAGGTCGACGCGGGCGTCGGTCAGAATGAAGCCGACGGCGGAAAACTGGCCGGGATGGTTGGGCACGATGGCGGTCGGGATCGAGGCTTCGGCCATCAAGTCGGCAGCATGCAACGGTCCGGCCCCGCCGAAGGCCAGAAGCGCGAAGTCGCGCGGATCGAGACCGCGCTCGGTCAGCACGGAGCGCAATGCCCCGTTCATGTTGTTGGCGACGATGCGCAGGACGGCCAGCGCCGCCTCTTCGACCGTCATGCCGAGCGGTTCGGCGATGCTGGCCATGGCGGCGCGGGCCTTGTCGGCGTCCAGCGTCATGGCGCCGCCGAGGAAGTTGTCGGGGCTGACCCGGCCCAGCACCACGTTGGCGTCGGTGACGGTGGGCGCTTCACCGCCGAAGCCGTAGCAGGCCGGCCCCGGGTTGGCGCCGGCGCTCTGCGGTCCGACGCGCAGCATGCCGCCCTTGTCGATCCAGGCGATCGAACCGCCCCCGGCGCCAATGGTGCGGATGTCGATCATCGGCACCTGGATCGGAACGCCGAACTCGATCTCGAAGTTGGTGGTGAAGCTCTCGCGACCGGCGACGACGGTGGAGCAGTCGGTCGACGTGCCGCCCATGTCGAAGGTCACGATGTGGTCGTGGCCGACCTGGGCGGCGACATGCTTGGCCGCGACGACGCCGCCGGTCGGACCGGACACGGTCATGTGTACGGGCGCGTCGGCGGCGGCCTCGGGCGTCATCTCGCCGCCATTCGACTTGATCACCGAGATGGCGTCGATCTCATGCCCGTCGCGCAGCCGTCGCTGCAGGTCGCGCAGGTAGTTGCCGACCAGCGGCTTGACGAAGGCGTCGGCGATCGTCGTCGAGGCGCGCTCGTACTCCTTCCATTTCGGTAGCACGTCGTAGGAGATCGAGACCGGAATGTCCGGCAGTTCGGTGGCCAGTAGATCGCGGACCTGCCGCTCGTGCTCGGGCGACACGTACGAGAACAGGAAGTTGACGGCGAGCGCCTCAATGCCGCCGGCTTCGCGTACCGCCTTGGCGATCGCGCGTACCTCGGCTTCGTCGACGGGCTTGGCCTCGCTGCCGTCGGCCATCGTGCGCTCGTCGATCTCGAAACAGTCGCGGCGCTTCATCAGCGGCTTCGGCTTCACCCAGCTTGAGTCGTAATGGTGCTTGCGGTTGCCGCGCTGGATGAACGGGACGTCGCGGAAGCCCTTCGTCGTGACATAGCCGACCCGCGCACCCTTGCGCTCCAGGATCGCGTTCGTCGCCACGGTGCTGCCGAGCCGCAGGTTGTCGATGTGCGTCTCGGCCTCCACCCGTCCGAGGCCCTCAAGGACACCTGCGGTGGGGTCGGCGGGCGTCGACAGGTTCTTCCAGACAGAGATCGACTTGCCGTCGGGATCGTAGGCCACGAAGTCGGTGAAGGTGCCGCCGATGTCGACGCCGATGGAGAGCCGGCTCATGTTCCCCTCCTGCTGATCGCTGGCAGAAGTCTATCGTCCTTCGCGGCGCCGGGGCTTGGACGAGGGCGCACCAACGGTGGTCAATAGGCGCCGGCGTACCTGGCGCAGATCGCCTCGGCGTCGAGGCCGTCGAGCACGGCAAGCTCGCCGCGTTTGTGCGCCAGGTAGATGTCGACGAACGTCCGGTCGAACCAGCCCGTCACCGTCTCGTCGGCGGCGAAGGTATCGAGTGCCTGCTCCAGGGAGGTTGGCAGCCGGCGGTAGCCCAGCGCCGTCACCGCCGCTTCGTCCCATTCGCTGAGATCGGCCTCGGTGACGTGCGGTGCGGCTAGCTCGCGCGCGATGCCCTCGGCGCCGGCGAACAGGATCGCGGCGAGCTGCAGGTGTGGTGCGGCGGCGGCGTCGGCGGCGCGCACCTCGAGGTTGAACTGGCGCGCGATGTCACGCGGGTTCAGCGCGGTTGTCGGGCAGATGCGCACCGCCGCCTCCCGGTCGCGCAGGCCGAGGTTGTTGTAGGCGGCGCTCCACCGATGCGGTGTCAGCCGGAAATACGATGCCGCGCTCGGCGCCAGCAACGCCAGAAAGGCGGGCAGGTAGGTGGTGATCCCCGCGGCGAAAGCACCGCCCAGCCTGGACAGGCCGTTCGGGTCCGCGCCGTCGTACATGACGGGGGTGTCGTTCCCGTCGACCAGTC
>CAZVLI010000395.1:2651-4589 GCA_964627965.1 uncultured Rhodospirillales bacterium | reverse complement strand
CCCCGATCGTCGTCAACGATCCAACCTCGCCGCACGCGCAGGCCTATATGGCCATCGCGGCCGAGGTCGCCGGCCGCCTGGAAAGCGCCGGCAATCGCCGGATGCCGCCGAAGATCGTCATCGAGTAAGCGCCCGGAATTGCGGTCGCGATTTCCGGATCGCGCCCGAACGCTACTTCTCGCTTGAAAACTGAATCAATTCATTTTTGAATGCATTCAGTTTTTTGGAGTGGTCATGCTCGACGTCGCCGACCGGACCGGCACCGCGCGCTTGCGCGAACGCAACAAGCAGGAAAAGCGCGACCGCATCCTGACCGCCGCCCGCGACCTGTTCGGCAGCCAGGGCTTCGACGCCACTACCATGCAGCAGGTCGCCTCGGCCGCCCGCGTCGCCGCCGGCACGCTCTATCTCTACGCCCGCACCAAGCAGGACCTGCTGGTCATGGTGTTCGTCGAGGAGTTGGGCGCGGTCGTGGACGACAGCTTCGCCACCTTGCCGGAAGACGCAGGCCCGCTTGACGCCCTGCTGCACCTTTATGGCGCCGTGGTCGCGCACCACGCCGCCAACCTGTCGCTGAGCCGACCCTTCGCCAAGGAACTGATGTTCGTCGACAACGAGCATCGCCCGCAGATGCAAACCTTCATGACCGCGTGGCGCGCCCGCATCGCCGAGGTGCTGGCCCGCGCACAACGACGTGGCGAGCTCAGCCCCGCCACCGACACCCGCCTGCTCGCCGCCACCAGCTTCGGTCTGTTCTTCTACTGGATGCAGTCCTGGGTCGGCGGCCACCTGAGCCGCGAACGTTTCGACGAGGAACTGCCCGTGGTGCTCACGCAATTGCTGACCGGCCACCAGACGCCGGCGGTCTGAACCGGAGGAAACCATCATGCCCGCACGCACAGGCGCCGAGTTGCTCGCCGGCCTCAACGACGGCCGCGAACTCTGGATCGGCGACGAACGCGTCGACGATGTCGTCTGCCACCCCGCCTTCGCCGGCGCCGCCCGGGGCATGGCCGAGGTCTTCGACCTCCAGCATCAGTATCCGGACGACTGCCTTATGCCGGACCCGGAGACCGGCGAGCCGATCAACGTCACCCACATGGTCCCGCGCTCGAAGGAGGACCTGAAACGTCGTCACCGCGGCCTGCAGCGCATCGCCGAACACACGGTCGGCGTCATGGGCCGAACGCCGGACTACATGAACGTGACCTACGCCGGTTTCGCCGGTTGCAGCCACGAATGGGCCGAGCACGGCAACGAGGCCGGCGCTGAACGCCTGGTCGCGTACCAGAAGTTCCTGCGCCGCAACGACATCTCGCTGACCCACACGATCATTCACCCGACCACCGACAAGTCGAAGGGCGACCTGCCGCGCCTCGATAATGACGTGATCATGCACAAGGTGGGGGAAACGGAGAACGGGATCATCGTTCGCGGCGCGCGCATCCTGGCCACGCTCGCTCCCTTCGCCGACGAGCTGGCGGTCTATCCCGGCCTGCCGCTGCCTGAGGATGGCGACAAGTTCGCGGTTTCCTTCTGCATCCCGATGAACACGCCGGGCCTGCGCTTCATCTGCCGCGACAGCTGCGCCGGCTCGCTGAACCGCTTCGACCACCCGCTGTCGAGCCGTTTCGACGAGCAGGACGCCTTCCTGATCCTCGACGACGTCGAGGTGCCGTGGGACCGGGTTTTCATCAACGGTAACACCAAGGTCTACAACCAGGTCATGACGCGGAGCTGGAACGGCAACGTCATGCAGCAGACCATGGTCCGCGCGCAGACCAAGCTGGAATTCGCCTGGGGCCTGTCGATGGCGATGTGCGAGGCGATCGGCGACCGCTCGCCGACCGCGATCCAGAACCACGGCGAGCTGTGGAGCTACGCCGCGCTGGCCGCCGAGATCCAAAACGACCTGTGCCCCAAGCACGTGCCCGATAT
>CAZVLI010000395.1:0-2641 GCA_964627965.1 uncultured Rhodospirillales bacterium | reverse complement strand
CACCCGACCGACTGGGGCGCCGGCGTCGTGTTCCCGGACAACGCGCCGATGATGGCGCTGCGCGCCAACATGCCGTTCTGGATGCCGCGCGTGAACGAGGTGATCAAGCTGCTTGGCTCGCACAACCTGCTGGCCACGCCGACCTGGCACATGCTGCAGGACAAGGACCTGCGGCCGCTGATCGACCAGTACCTGAAGGGCGCCGACGACATCGACGCGGAGCGCCGCACCCGCATCTTCCGCCTGGCCTGGGACTATGCCGGCACCGCACTGGCCAGCCGCGTGGAGCTGTACGAGCGCTTCTACCTGACGTCGGGCGCACGCAATCGGCAGCGGGCGCAGGCCAACGCCGACCGCACCCGCGCCGACCGGCTGGTCGAGCGCTTCATGAACGAAGACCCGGAGTAGCCGTTACAACGTCGGCACCTTGTCGAACCAGGGCTGCGCCTGTTCGAGCTGCGCGGCCAGCCGGAGCAGCAGCCCCTCTTGCCCGTAGCGGCCGGCGAAGTGCAGGCCGATGGGCAGGCCGTCCGATGACCACGCCAGCGGCACGCTCATCGCAGGGGTGCCCGTGGCATTGTGCAACGGCGTCACCGACACATAGCCGTTGGCGCGCTTCTCGAACTCGTCGACGTCGCCGTTGAGGTCCATCCAGCCGAGCTTCGGTGGCGGCGCGTTCACCGTCGCGCACAGCACCACGTCGTAGTTCGCCATGAACGCCGCCCAGGCACGCCCGGCGGCATGAATCGCGGCCACCGCCTCGGCATAGTCGATGCCGGTCTCCTCCTGGCCCTTCTTGTAGAAGGCCCAGGTCACCGCCTCCACGTCCTGCGGGTTCGGCTCGCGGGCACCTTGAGGACCAACCAAGATCAAGTGATCGCGGCCCAGCGCCTTCCACCGGTTCCGCAGCGACCGGGAGATGTTGGCCCGCGCCAGCACGCGGGTCTGGTCCCGTACCGCCACGAGATCGATGCCGGGATCGGCCAGTTCCACGTTGTGACCAAGGCTCTCACAGAGCTTCGCCGCGGCGTCCATCGCGGCCTTGTTCTCGGGGTGGAAGTCCTGCCCGCGGTGATCCTTTTCCAGCACCGCGATGCGCAGCTTGCCCGGATCGCGCCCGACCTCCTCGGCAAAGGGCCGCTCCGGCGCCGGCGCGACGTAGGGATCGCCCGGCTCGGCACCGGCGGTGCAGTCCAGCATCAGCGCCGAGTCGCGGACCGACCGGCTGACCACGTGGGCGATCGACAGCCCGCCCCAACCCTCGCCCGCGTCCGGTGCCATGGAGATACGCCCGCGCGTCGGTTTCAGCCCGAACAGGCCGCACTGCGCCGCCGGAATGCGGATCGAGCCGCCGCCGTCGGTGGCATGCGCCATCGGCAGAATGCCGGCCGCCACCGCCGCCGCCGCACCGCCGGACGAGCCGCCGGCCGAATGCTCCAGGTTCCACGGATTGCGGCACGAGCCGTGCAATAGCGGCTCGGTATTGGCAACGAGGCCAAACTCCGGGCTGCTCGACCGGCCGAAGGTCACCAGCCCGGCCTTCTTGCACCGCACGGTATAGGCGCTGTCGTGATCGGCGACGTAATCGGCGAAGGCGCGCGACCCGAACGTCGCCGGCTCGCCCTTCTGGAAGGTGCCGAGGTCCTTGATCAGATACGGCACGCCGGCCAGCGGCCCGGTCGGTCCGGCCTTCGCCGCCGCCCGCGCCTGCTCGTACTGCGGCACCACGATGCAGTTGATGTCCGGGTTGACCGCCTCGGCGCGGGCGATGGCGGTCTCGGTGACCTCCGCCGCGCTGACCTCGCCCTTGGCGACCAGTTGCGCCAGTTCGGTCGCGTCGAGCTTGCGATAGTCGGCGAAATCCATGTGCACCTCCATGTTCCGGACGGCAGTGTGACCGGCCCGCCGCTTTGCCGCTAGACTGCCGGCGCGAGTGGGAGGCAGCTATGCGCGCACTGAATTTCGGCGACATCGAGGTGTCGCGTCTGGTCGAGACCGAGGGGCCGGGTTTCTACCCCAGCTTCCTGATGCCGGACGCGAAGGACGAGCTGTTCACCGAGTATGCCGACTGGGTGCAGCCGCACTTCCACCATGCGGAGAGCGGCCGGCTGATCATGAGCGTGCACAGCTACATCATCCGCACCGCGCACCACACCATCCTGGTCGACACCTGCATCGGCAATCACAAGCCGCGCCCGTCGACGCCGCCGTGGGACAACATGGAGACCGACTTCCTCGACCGGCTGACCGCCGCCGGGGTGCCGCCGGAGTCGGTCGACTTCGTGATGTGCACGCACCTGCATGTCGACCACGTCGGCTGGAACACGAAACTGCAGGATGGCCGCTGGGTGCCGACCTTCCCGAACGCCAAGTACCTGTTCCACACCGACGAGTACCGGCACTGGGAGCAGCACGGCGACGCCGACGAAGGGCCGGGCTCCGGCGACGGTTGCTTCCAGGACAGCGTGCTGCCGGTGATGGAGGCGGGCCAGGCGGTGCTGGTCGGCGGCGACCACGCCATCGACGACAACTTGTGGCTCGACCCGACGCCCGGCCACTCGCCGGGCCACGTTTGTCTCACCTTGGAGGCCGGTGGCGGCAAGGCGATCTTCTCCGGCGACCTGATGCACCACCCGATCCA
>CAZVLI010000394.1:0-4599 GCA_964627965.1 uncultured Rhodospirillales bacterium | reverse complement strand
GACCCGCGTCGAGTCGGCCCGTGCCGACCGAAACGCATGGATCATGTCGCCGGCAGCCGTGCGGGCCTGGGCCGCCGCGAAGGCGAAGCCGGCGATGCCGAGCGCGCCGATCAACCACATGAACGGGATGCGCGCCGCGCGCAGCGCGAATGGCGCCAATAGGCACACCAGCAGTCCGAGCAGCGCCATGCGCGACTGCGTCAGCGCCACCATCGCCGTCCCGCCGGCGACACCGGCCAGCTTCCAGAACAGCGGCCGCTCTTCCAGGGCGCAAGCTGCCATGCACACGCCGATCAGGCCGGCGAAGGGCGACCAGGGGGCAAAGAATTGCCAGCGCGCCCAACCGTTGGATGGGTCAACGGTGTAGAGGTAGACGGTGAAGTATTCCGGCCCCGGGCCGCCAACGATCTTCAGTGGCGACGTATAGAGTTTTTCCGGCAGGCCGATCATCGGCGCCGCGAGGAACAACGGCAGCAGCAGCAGCGTCTGTAGCCCGAGCACGCTCTGCGCCCGGATCACGACACGACGCGCGATCGGCAACATCGCTCCGGCGAAGATGAACAGCGCCATCAGCGCCCAGCCCTTGGCCCAGCCGACCGACGACTTCACCGTCTTGGCGACGCCGAGATCGTAGTCGGCATGGCCGATCCACAGCACGACCAGCATCAGCGCCATGCTGACCAGCCAGACGGTAACTCCGGTCGGCAGGCGCCGTAGCGCCGGGCGCACGCCGAAGACCGGCCTGTCGACATACCAGGCGACACACACCCAGGTCGCCAGGATCCAGCCCAAAGCCGGGCCGACGATGTAGAGCGCGCCGACGAGGTAGCCGAGCCAGGTGCTCAGGATGGTCCAGATGACCACCCGTTCCGGTGCGTTGAGGCTAGCCGTCATCGCGCATGCCGAAGACGCGATCGATCAGCGGTCGACGCAACCACCCAAGAGAAAGTCCGACAAGGTGCAGCACCGATGCACCGATGCCGGCGGCGATCGACAGCACGGGATCCGGCGACGCGGGTCGCACCGGCAGGCTCGGCGGGTCGACCGTCTGCACCAGCGGATAGGAGGCGAACATGTCGGTCTTGTTGGTGTCGGTGCGTGCCAGCGCGGACGAGAAGACGGCCTCGGCAACCTGATGGTCGCGCGCCACCTCGTCGAGCGAGTCGGCCACGGCGGCCAGCGCGCGCAGCTTCTCCCGGTCGGCTTCGAGCTGTGCCAGCAGCGCCGCGTGTTGCCTCGCCAGACCATCGGCTTCGGCCTTGCGGCTCACCAGCTTGGCCAGCAGGTCGCCGCGCTGCTCGGCCGCGGCGAGCTCGACACGTTCGGTCAAAGCCGCGGGCGGCAGCCCGGTGATGGCCGCGCCGCGATCGATCAGGTCGGCGCGTGTGCCGACAACCGCCTGTTCGAGCTTGCGCCGCTTCGGATGTTTGGCACCGAGGGTGCCGCGCACCGCCGCCACCGCGGCGACGGCCTCGCTATGCTCGTCCGCCAGGGCCCGGAACCAGGGATCGACGGCCAGCTTCAGAATGTCGGCGGCTAGCGCCGGCTCGACCTGCAGCAGCCGGCTCAGCGCGTCGACCTCGGAGGTCATCATCGCCAGTTCGGCGCCGAGCGCCGCCGCCTTCTGGTCGAGACGTTCGACGGCATCGACAATGCCGGCATACTGCTCTTGCGACACCAGACCGGTATCGGCCTGCAGGGCCAGCTTGCGTTGCCGCGCGTCGCGCAGCGCATTGCGATGGCTGTCCAGGCCGGCGCGGTAGGCCTGCTCACGACGCGTGACCTCGTCGGCCCTGAGATCGTCGAGCGTGTCCAAGAACGCCTGCAGCAACGCCTCCGCGCAGTGATGGGCTGCCTTCGGCGTGCCTTCCATGATCCGGACTTCGATAAAGTTGGTCTGGTCGACCAGCTTGATCCGCGGGATCGGGAAGTTGTCGACCGGCATGTCAGTCGCGGCGGCGGCGGCAGTCAGAACCCGACTGGAGCTCATCAGGCGCTGGTAGTTCGCCGTCGGGCTCAGCCGGCTGCTGGCATAGGGCGACGATGCCGCGCTCGATGCCTGGCCGATGCTGTCCAGGTTGACACTGGTCGAGGCGCCGGACCCCGGCAGCACCAGCGAAAAGGTCGAGGCGTAACTGCGCGGTCCGAGCGCCAGGTAACTCAGCACCGCTGCCCACAGCAGCACAAGCGGCAGCACGGTGATCAGGAGGTACCGTGGCAGGCGCCCGGCATCGTTGACGCGACCGCCGCGGAATATCCGCCGCATCCGCATGCGCCGCAACGGCGTGCGGGTCAGTCGAAGGCGGGACATCGGACCGCCGCCCTACAACAGCCGAGCTAGAGACGCCGGCCCCAGCACCTCGCCGAAGGCCCGCACGACATCGCGCAGGTTGGTGAAGTTGCTGTCGTAGCAGGCAATCGCGTCGCCGGGCAGCAGGAATGGATCGTATTCGTCGCGATCCGCGTGGCGCACGAGACCTTCGATCTCGCGCTCCACAACCGAGGTTCGGCGTGTAACAGGGTCCTGCGAGATCAGCACCGCGAAGCGATTGGCGTTGGTGAGGTGGGTGCCGCCAACGCAATTCATGCCGACCAGTGCCTTAAGCAGCCGGGTGCCGTACTTGAGCTCGCGGGCGTTGATGCCGATCGCACTCTGCGCGTTGCTCGACGCCGGCGTGGTCAGGTTGGACATGAACACCTTGATACCGGGCGGCGTGATCACCGAAGGGCGCATCAGTGCCGCCTGAAAGCAGTTCCGCTGCGGCAGATAGACGGCATCGCCGTCGCGCAGCACGGGGTCGTGGAACGGCAGCCCGCGCAGGGCATCGGACATATCGACACGCACCGCCTTGCCACTGCGTACGATCACGACATTCTCCAGGTCCGCATCCGGTCGCACACCAGCGGCGGCGCGCACGGCGGCGCTCAGGCTGCGCCCTCGACCGGCATCGCCGACTGCGGCCTGCCGCGCGAGATCGCGTTGTTCGACGCTGGCAGCATTGATCGTGACCGTGCCGGGCTCGAACAGAGCGCCGGAGACGGCGATCCGGATGGGCGCGTACTCGAGCACGCGCACCGAGATCGGCGGCGCGGCACCGACGTAGAAGCCCTGCTCGATCAGGCGACGGGCCACCGCCTGTTCCAACTGCGGCGCCGACTGGTCCGCGGTCGCGATGGGGCGCAGGTACGGCAGCTGCAACTGGCCATCCTGGGCCACGACGACCTGACCGCTGAGCTCCTCGTCTTCCGCGACGCGGATTTCGACAAGGTCGCCGGGCGACAGGCCGGGATTGTCAGTGAGCTGATCGCCGTTCGAGAGACGAAAACGCGCCAGCTTCGGATCGGGGTGGCATTGCCGCGCGTTCAGTGCCGCCGTGACGGCTTCACCCTCGACTGGACGGTTTCGGTACTGGGCCTGATAGCCCTCACCGGTCTCGACCTTGGTGACATTTGCCGGCTTGAGGGAGGCGGTGCACCCGACAAGGCCCGGCATCGCCACCAGCACGAGCAGCAGGTGCGCGCGATGGCTTTCCACCATTCGAAGCCGGCGCGCGGCGAGAACGATCGCGATGCCGGCCGCGACGCCGACGATGTCGGCGCCCAGATCGGACAGGCTTCCGGTACGCCACGGGAGCATCGCCTGCGCCAGCTCCGTGAATGCACCGAACCCCGCCGCGACCAAAGCAGCCAGGTGGATCGGCAACTTGGTTAGCACGACGGTTGCGATCGCAAGGCCACCGAACAGACCGACGTGGATCAGTCCATCGTGCATCGCAGCGCCGCCACCCGGTGTTGGCAGCAGTAGCGCGATGGTGGCCATCGCGTAGATCGGTAGGACGAACAAGGTGTTTGAACCAGACATCACGCGTTCTCCTTCGCGCTCTATCTGGCAAATGCCGTGCCTACTTCATCTATCTGTTTTTATTGGGGTTTTCTTTGCCGCATAGCCAAACGTTTTGCGACGTTCGCCATTCCGCAAAGTCACGCTTCGCAGAATGCGACAGGCAGACGTCTTATGCGTCCGCCCAGGCTTCGCGTTTTCGGTAGATCGTCGACGGGCTCACGTCGAGCACGCGCGCGGCTTTGGGCACGCTGCCGTTGCACGTCGCAATCGTCGCCTCGATGATCTCGCGCTCAATCACCGCCAGCGGACGTCCGATAAGGGCGGCGAGGCCGGCTTGAGCCGAGTCGAGAGGCTCGGCGTGAGCCGGTGCATCGGGCAGCGGCGTGGCCGCCGGGGTGGGGCTTACGCTCACCGGCGCTGGCGCCGACAGATGCTTGGGCAGCATCGACGCGGTCAGGATCGGCCCCTCGTTCATGACGACCAGTTGCCGGACAAGGTTCTGCAGTTCGCGCACGTTTCCCGGCCACCGATACCGCTGCAGTGCGTCCTCGACCTCCGGTGAGAAGGACTCGATCTCCTTGCCATCCTCGTCAGAAAACTGCTTCAGGAAAGCACTGGCGATATCGAGGATGTCGGCGGCGCGCTCGCGCAACGGCGGCATCGTGATCGGCACAACATGCAGCCGATAGTAGAGGTCCTCGCGGAAGCGTCCCTCGCGAACCTCGTCAAGCGGGTCACGGTTGGTCGCGCAGATG
>CAZVLI010000393.1:4004-4601 GCA_964627965.1 uncultured Rhodospirillales bacterium | reverse complement strand
CACGACCGTCCGCGTGACGCCCGAGACCTCAGCGGCCGGCAACTACGCGTTCGATGTGACCCCGGCGCGGCTGGTCACCGGCCTGATCACCGAGCGCGGCGTTTGCGCCGCCAGCCGCGAGGGCCTGCTCGGCCTGTACCCAGAGCGCGCGGCGTGAGCACGCCCAGTCGCGCCGACGCCATCGCCGCGAACCGCGCGGCGTGGGACGCGTCGGCGGACTATCACCGCAACGATCCGCAATGGCGGGCGTTGCTCGAAGGGTTCGCGACGCCGGGCTACTCGGTGCTGGACGCGGTCGAGATGGCGATGTTCGAGCGCTTGGACGTCGCAGGTAAGGCGGCGGCGCAGCTGTGCTGCAACAACGCCCGCGAAGTCCTGTCGGTAAAGAACCTCGGCGCGTCCCGCTGTGTCGGCTTCGACCAGTCGGCCAAGTTCATCGAGCAGGGCCGCGAGCTGGCGGCGGCGGGCGGTATCGATGCAGAGCTCGTCGTCACCGACGTCTATGCCATCGACGCAAGCTACGACGGCGGTTTCGACGTCGTGCTGGTGACCATCGGCGCGATCGGTTGGATGCCAGACCTGCCGGCCTTCATGGCC
>CAZVLI010000393.1:0-3991 GCA_964627965.1 uncultured Rhodospirillales bacterium | reverse complement strand
TGCGGCCGGGCGGGCATCTGTTCATGCACGAGCAGCACCCGATCGTCGACATGTTCGACCCGCATGGCTCGACTCCGTTCGAGCCGACGGAGCCGTACTTCACCGACCGTCCGTACGTGAGCGACGAGCCGATCGTCTATCACGGCCAGGACACCGAGCCTGTCGGTGAGTCGTACTGGTACACGCACACGCTGGCCGACATCTTCCGGGCCTGTCTCGGCAACGGCCTCGCGATCCGGGATTTCGCCGAGTACCCGGACAACATCTCCACGCCCGATTGGGCGAAGTACGAACAGCGGCCGGCACGGCTGCCGCTGAGCTACGCGCTCCTGGCGCAGAAGGAGTAGGCGATGAGTGCGCTGCAACCGGTCGATGGCGCGGAGATCCAGATTCTCGTCGACAATGTCACCGACAGCCTGTCGACCACGCCGGACTTCGTGGAGACCGAGTTCGCCGGATTGCAGCGCCGGCGCGAGGGGCTGTGGGTGCTGGGTGGCGATTGTCTTTGTTGCGCCGCGCACGGCCTGTCGTGCCTGGTTACGCTGCGGCGAGGCGAGGAGACGCGCACGCTGCTGTTCGACACCGGACCGGACGACGACACCTTCGTGCGCAACGTGACGCGGCTCGGCGTCGACCTCGGTCCGGTCGACGCAATGGTGCTGAGCCACGGTCACTGGGACCATGGCGGCGCCATGCTGCGGGCGTTGCAGATCATCCGCGACCATGGGCGCGGCAAGACCGTGCCGACCTACATGCACCCGGACATGTTCCGCCGCCGCGCCGCCAAGCTGCCCGACGGCTCGTTCCGGCAGATGGCCGACGTGCCGAGTGTCGAGGCGCTCACGCTGCACGGCGCGGAGGTCGTGAACACGACCGAGGCGTCGACGCTGTTCGATGGCATTGCCCTGGTCAGCGGCGAGATCCCACGCGTCACCGCGTTCGAGCGCGGCCTGCCGGGCCAGCACCGGCGTACCCTCGACGGCCAGGGCTGGGAGAAGGACGAACTGCTCATGGACGAGCGTTTCGTTGCCTTCCAGGTCGCCGGCAAGGGGCTCGTAGTGCTGAGCGCGTGCAGTCATGCCGGCGTCGTCAACGTGCTGACCCGGGCGCGCGAGATGTTCCCCGACGTGCCGCTCTACTGTGTGATGGGCGGCCTGCACCTGTCCGGCGCGAACGAGGCGATCATTCCGGAAACGGTCGCAGCGCTACAGGACTTCGGCCTCAACGCCGTCGCCGCCGGCCATTGCACCGGCTGGCGCGCGCTTTCGGCTTTGCACCAATCCTTCGGCGACCGGCTGGTCCCACTGGCCGTCGGTAAACGGTTTGGATTCTGATATTATTGATATCAACGCTATCGAAATGATATCAATGATGCCATTCTAGGATTCGAAATGGCCGCGATCACTATCAGGAACCTTTCCGACGAGACGCACCGCGCCCTTCGCCTGCGCGCCGCCGAACATGGCCGCAGCACGGAGGCGGAAGTCCGAGCGATCCTCGACGCGGCGGTACAGCGCAAGCCACCCGAGAAACTCGGTACGGCACTCGTGGAACTGTTTCGCCCGTTGGGCGGCGTCGATCTCGATATCGAGCGTGACAGAACGCCGCCGGAGCCACCGGACTTCGGATGATCCTGGTCGACACCAATGTTGTGTCGGAAACCATGCGACGAGCACCCGACGCGCGCGTGATCGAATGGTTTGACGCGCAGTCTCCCGGAAGTGTCTACCTCTCGGCCGTCAGTTTGGCGGAACTGCTGTTCGGTATCGCGCTGTTGCCGGACGGGCGGCGGAAACAAGCGCTCGATGCGGGTCTTGGCGACCGTCTCGCGGCGCTCTTTGGTGAGAACGTTCTACCGTTCGATAGCGAGGCGGCGCGCGCCTATGCCCGGATCGTTGCCGAGGCGCGCCAGGCTGGTGTCGCCATAGGCGTGGCCGACGGCCAGATTGCGGCGACGGCCGCGGCCAACAACCTCGTAATCGCTTCGCGCGATACCGCGCCGTTTCGCGCGGCTGGGCTCGCCGTCATCGATCCGTGGACGGCGGCTACACTCGATTGATCGCGACCTTGGCGGCACCTGCGGCAATGGCGGCGGCGTCGGGCAGGCTGGGCTGCGCGCCTTCGGTGGTGCAGGCGAGGCTGCCGGCGGCGATGCCGTGGCGCAGGGCGTCGGACGGTGCCTGTCCGGCATCGAGCGCGGCGACGTAGGCGCCGACGAAGGCGTCGCCGGCCGCCGTCGTGTCGACCGCGTCGATGGCTAGCGCCGGCGTCGTGAGGGCGGTGCCATCGCCGAGGGCCGCGCTGGCGCCGTCGCCACCGAGCGTGACGATGCAGTCCAATCCAAACCTGTCGGCGAGCCAGGCGGCGATGTCGGTTGCCGCCTGATCGTATTGCCTGGCGAGTGCGGCCGCCTCGATCTCGTTGGCGATCAGCACGTCCAGGTTCGCCAGTGCGTCCTGAGGAATGTCGGCGGCCGGCGCCAGATTGAGCGCCGTGTGCATGCCAGCGGCTCGGGCAGCGGCCAGGGCGTCCCAGTTCGCGGCGAAGGGGATCTCCATTTGCAGCAGGAGCCAGTCACCGGCGGTGGGGGCGACCTGGTCGGCGGCGACGGACTGGTTGGCGCCGCTGGCGACGATGATCAGGTTCTCGCCGTTGTCGTCGACCGCGATGGCGGCGGCGCCGGTGGTGGAGCCGACGACGGTCCGGATCGCGGTGAGATCGATGCCGGCGTCGCGCATGCTCGCCAGTGCGGGGGCGGCGAAGTCGTCGTCGCCGACGCAGCCCGCCATCGCGACATTGGCGCCGGCGCGCCTGGCCGCCAACGCCTGATTGGCGCCCTTGCCGCCGGGAAACGTGGCGTATCCGGGCGCCAGCACGGTCTCGCCGGGGCCCGGCAGCCGCGCCGGACGCATCACAATGTCCAGATTGATCGAGCCGAGGACGACGATCACGGCTCTCGCACGCTCGCTCTAGTCGTCGCCACCCTCCGCGGCGCCGTTCACCACGGCCATGCGCAGCCGCGGCATATTGTCATCGTCAGCCGTTTCCGGCGCGGAGACGACCCTGTGCCGGTTACCCACAGGGATCGGCCGTTTCAGCTTCTCCGCGATCACCTGCTCCAGCGTGCGCAACGGCTGCGTCAGATAAGGGCTTGTCATAGTGGCCTTTTCACCTTCGCCTGCGCCGACCCGAAAGGGCGGTTTCCACGGTTTGCTCACAAACCGACCCACAGGCTTGTTCACACCATATGGGGCGATTCGCTGCCAAGTAAGCTACTAGATATCGTGCATGAAAGGAATCCCTCACGCTCATGCACGTACGCACAGGTGCCCTGCCACGGCGAAGATGGTGGCGTGATTCCGCGCCAGCGGGTTGTGATGAATCGGAGTCGTCCAGTGCCCGCTTGTCGGCCGCCCGCCGGCTTTCCTACACTTTGCCCACCCCTTTGTTGGCCCAGCGAGCGGAGTGCGCCATGGAACTGGCCTTCAGCGCCGAGGAAACCGCCTTCGGCGAGACCGTCGAGCGGTTCGTGCGCGACAACCTGCCGCCGGCGATGGCGGCCAAGGTTCGCGACGGCTTGCCGCTGACCAAGGAGGACCATCAGGTCTGGCAGCGGCTGTTGAACAAACAGGGCTGGGGCGCGCCGATCTGGCCGAAGGAGGCTGGCGGGCCGGGCTGGTCGGCGGCGCAGCGCTACATCTTCGACGAGGTCTGCGGTCGGCTGGACGCGCCGCAGCAACTGCCCTTCGGCCTGAACATGGTCGGCCCGGTGATCTACACCTTCGGCACCGAGGAACAGAAGCGCCACTATCTGCCGCGCATCCTCCACATGGACGACATGTGGTGCCAGGGCTATTCGGAGCCCAATGCCGGATCGGACCTGGCGTCGCTGCAGACCAGGGCGGTGCGCGAGGGCGACCGGGGCCGCAGGGCGCGGTTCCTCGCGGTGCCCATCGCGGCCAACGTCGGGGGCATCGGCACGCCTGTCGGC
>CAZVLI010000392.1:0-4602 GCA_964627965.1 uncultured Rhodospirillales bacterium | reverse complement strand
CCCGCGTCGGCATAGGCGGCGACGGCGTCGCGCTCGATCAGCGGGTTCAGCATCGCGACCAGCGACTGGCCGTCGGCGAACAGCGCCAGCTCGTCGAGTTCGCCCTCGCCGGCGAGCAGCGGGCGCTGCACCTTCAGCACCACGTCGGCGCCGTTGACCGCCGCGGCGGCGTCGCCGGCAATGCTGGCGCCGGCCTCCTTGAAGCCGTTGTCGTCGAAGCTGGCACCGGCACCGGCGCCGGTTTCGACCGCGACCTCGGCGCCTAGGCCAACGTATTTCTTCACCGCATCCGGCGTGGCGGCGATCCGTCGCTCATGCGGGCGACGTTCCTTGAGCACGGCAATTTTCATGGTCGGCTTTCCGGCGGCCGTTGGCCGCGGTTGCGACTACAGAAGGAAGATCGCCAGCAAGACCAGGAGAATCACGTTCAAGATGATTCCCCACTTCACCATCGCGGTGAACGCCCGCCACATGCCTCGATGCTGACGGATATCCATGTTGCCGCGGGTATCGTCCATAACTCTGTGCCCTTCTCCCCGAAACGCCGGCGGCAATATAACAAAGCCGGCCTGCGTGGCAACGGAATAGCGCGCCTCAGGGCAGGGGGATCGCGTGTTTCTTCAATAGCTTGGTCTGGCGTGCGTGAAGCTTCTTCGCATCGAACCCGTCGATCAGGTCGTGGAACAGCCGGTGCCAGTTGATCTCCGCCTTCAGGTGCATGAACACGCCGCCCAGGCCGATGGCCGCCCGGTCCATGAACACGAACTCGCGAGGCGGGGTGACACCGCCCAGTTCGCGCAGTCGTTTGTGCACCTTCTCGGCCACTTCGCGGCCGTAGATGCCGGACGATTCCATCTCCTGGATGCGCCGCTCGCGATCTTCCAGCAGTGGCGCGTAGACGAAGTTCGCCCACAGGTTCAGCGTGTCGATGGTTTCCTGCGACAGGCCGGAGAAGCCCCAGGTCTCGTAGGCGTGCACGGCGAGTTCGCGGTCGTCGTCGCGGATCGCCCGGTACAGGTCGATCACGCCCTGCACGAACTTGGCCTGGAACACCCGCACGCAGCCGAAGTCGAGCAGGTTGACGCCGAGGTCGTCGCGCACCGCGTAGTTGCCGAGATGCGGGTCGCCGTGGATCACGCCGTACTCGTAGAACGGCACGTACCAGGCCCGGAACATGGCGTCGGCGATGGTATTGCGGGTCTCCTGGTCGGCGTCCTTGTAGTCGAGCAGCTTGTTGCCCTGCAGCCAGGTCATGGTCAGCAGCCGCTTGGTCGACAGTTCCGGCACCACGGCCGGCACGTGGACGCTGCTCTCCTTCGCCAGCATGTCGGCGTAGAGCGCCATGTGCTTGGCTTCCAGCTCGTAGTCGAGCTCCTCGCGCAGCCGGTCGCCGATCTCGTCGTGCACCTTGGAGGTGTCGATGGAGCGGTCGTACTGGTGGTAGATGCGGAAGATCAGCTTGAGTTGCTTCAGGTCCGCTTCAACCGCCGACTGCATATCCGGGTATTGCAGCTTGCAGGCGAGGTCCTGGCCGTCGAGCGTGGCGCGGTGCACCTGGCCCAGCGATGCGGCGGCGGCGGCCTCATGCTCGAAACTGTCGAAGCGCTTCTGCCAGTCGGTGCCGAGCTCGGCGGCCATGCGCCGCTTCACGAATAGCCAGCCCATCGCCGGGGCGTTGGACTGGAGCTGGATCAGTTCCTGCACATACTCCTGCGGTAGGGCTTCCGGGATGGTGGCCATGATCTGGGCCACCTTCATCAACGGGCCCTTCAGGCCGCCTAGCGCCTGGCGTAGCTCCTTCGCGTGGGCATCGCGGTCGACCTTTATCCCCAGGTAACGCTCACCGGCGAGCCTGGCGGCCAGCCCACCGACGGCGGTGCCGACCTGGGCGTAGCGCTTGACGCGGCCACCGACCGAGGCGCGCTCGTCGTCCTTCTTCGCCATGCGCTACAGCGTCTCCAGCTCGTCGATGAAGCTGGAAATCACGCCCAGGCCCTTCTGCCAGAAGGCGGGATCGGAGGCGTCGAGCCCGAACGGGGCGAGCAGTTCCTTGTGCCGCTTGGTGCCGCCGGCGCGCAGCAGGTCGAGATACTTCTCCTGGAAGCCGGCCTCGGCGCCCTGGTAGACGGCGTAGAGCGAGTTCACCAGGCAATCGCCGAAGGCATAGGCGTAGACGTAAAACGGCGCGTGCACGAAGTGCATGATGTAGCACCAGTAGGTGCGGTATTCCGGGCGCAGCTTGATCGCCGGGCCGAGGCTTTCCGCCTGCACGTCCATCCAGATCTCACAGAGCCGGTCGGGCGTCAGCTCGCCGCCGCTGCGCTCGGCGTGCACCCGGCTCTCGTACTCGTAGAACGCGGTCTGGCGGACGACGGTGTTGATCATGTCCTCCACCTTGGAGGCCAGCATCGCCTTGCGCCGCGCCGGGTCGGTCTCGCTGGCCAGCAGCGCGCGGAAGGTGAGCTGCTCGCCGAACACCGAGGCGGTCTCGGCCAGCGTCAGCGGCGTGTAGGACAGCAGTGGGCCCTGGTCGGCGGCGAGGATCTGGTGCACGCCGTGACCGAGCTCGTGCGCCAGCGTCATCACGTCGCGCGTCTTGCCCTGGTAGTTCAGCAGCAGATAGGGGTGCGCGCTCGGTACCGTCGGGTGCGCGAAAGCACCGCCGGCCTTGCCCGGCCGAGTCGGCGCATCGATCCAGGGCTGGTCGAAAAAGCGCTGGCCGATCGCGGCCAGGTCCGGCGAGAAGCGACCGTAGGCGTCGAGCACGACATCGCGCGCCTGCGGCCAGGTGAACTTGCGGTCGTCGACGTCGGGCAGCGGCGCGTTGCGGTCCCAGAACTCCAGCTTCTTCATGCCGAGCCACTTCGCCTTCAAGGCGTAATAGCGGTGCGACAGCTTCGGGAACGCGTCCCACACCGCGTCGCGCAGCGCGTCGACCACTTCCGGCTCGACCCGGTTGGAGAGATGCCGGCTCATCTGCGGGCTCGGCAGTTTGCGCCAGCGGTCCTCGATCTCCTTGTCCTTGACCAGCGTGTTCATGATGTGGGCGAACAGGCCGATATTGGTCTCGAAGGTCTTGGACAGCGCCATCGCCGCCTGCTTGCGGACCTTCGCGTCCGGCTCCGACAGCAGGTGCAGGGCCTCCTCGGAGGTCATCTCCTGCTTGCCGACCTTGAAGCGCAGGCCGGCGACGGTCTGGTCGAACAGGCGGGTCCAGGCGGCGCTGCCGGCGACCGACTTCTCGTGCAGCAGCTGCTCCATCTCGTCGGCGAGTTGGTACGGCTTCATGATCCGCTCGGCTTCGATCCATGGCCGGTAGCGTGCCAGCGCCGGGTCGGCGAGCAGTTCCTCCATGCGCGCGTCGTCGAGGTTGTTCATCTCCAGCACGAAGAACAGGGTCTGCGAGGAGATCGCGTTCACCCGTTCCTGCATCGACTGGTAGAACTTGCCGACCTCCGGATCGGCGACGTTGCCGGCGTGCAGGAGCTGGGCGTAGCTCATGATCCGGCCCATCGTTTCGCCGAGCTTCTCGTAGCGCTGCACCGCCGCGGCCATCGCCGCGCCATCGAGCGTTTCCAGCTTGCCGGCGTAGGTGTCGCGGAAGGCCTTGGCTTCCGTTTCCGCGCCGTCCAGGTCAGCTTGCAGCGTGGGCGAATCCGGCCCCGGATAGAGGTCGGTGAGGTCCCATTCGGGCAGGGCGCCCAGCGCGTCGGCCTGGCTCATCTGGCGGCTCCGGATTGCATGCTTGCCCACGGGATATAAACCTCGCCCCGGTCGCCGCCAAGGCGAACCGGCGACGGCTCTTGTGCGCCGCCGCAAAGCACGTCATATTGTTCCGTAATGGGACAGAGGGTATAAGTTGTTGGCGAATCATCGCCGCCGCCGTTCGAGCGGTTGGTTACAGTGGTTGGGGGCATGCCGCAGACTATTCTGATCGTCGATGACGATCCGACACAACGACGCCTGCTGGAAACCGTGGTCAAGCGCCACGGCTACGAGACCAGGATGGCGACCGGCGGCGAGGAAGCCGTCGAGATTCTCGGCGTCGACGAGCCCGGCGTCGATCTGGTTCTGCTCGACCTGGTGATGCCGGACCTGGACGGTCTGGCGGTGCTGGAGCAGGTGAAGCCGAAGCACCCGATGCTGCCGGTGATCGTGCTGACCGCGAAGAGCGGCGTCGATACCATCGTTAACGTGATGCGGGCCGGCGGCACCGACTTCATCGTCAAGCCGGCGAGCCCGGAGCGGCTGCAGGTCTCGATCGAGAACGCGCTCAAGATGAACGTGCTCACCGGCGAGATCTCGCGCCTGACGCGGCAGATCAGCAACGAGATGGGATTCCGCGACCTGATCGCGGAGAGCCCGGCGATGCGCGCGGTGATCGACCTGTCGCGACGCGCGGCCGACAGTGGCATCCCGGTGCTGATCGAAGGCGAGAGCGGCGTCGGCAAGGAGATGGTGGCGCGCGCGGTGCAGGGCTCGGGCGACCGGGCCGGCAAGCCCTTCGTGGCGGTGAACTGCGGCGCGATCCCGGAGAACCTGGTCGAGAGCATCCTGTTCGGCCACGAGAAGGGCGCCTTCACCGGCGCCAGCGACAAGCAT
>CAZVLI010000391.1:0-4603 GCA_964627965.1 uncultured Rhodospirillales bacterium | reverse complement strand
AGGACGGTCGCAAGATCTACCACTCCGGCGACACCGGCGTGTTCGGCGACATGGGCTGGATCGGCAGCTACTACGGCGTCGATCTGGCGCTGATCTGCATCGGCGGCCACTTCACCATGGACCCCAAGCATGCCGCCTACGCCACCCGCGAGCTGCTGAAGCCGAAGACGGTGATGCCGATGCACTACGGCACCTTCGGTCTGCTGAAGGGCACGCCGGAGCAGTTCAAGTCGGCGCTCGGCGACTGGTCGGGCGAGGTCGTGGTGAAGACCCCGGGCGACACCTGGACGTTCTAGCCAGACCCGCAGAAACGTTCGGTCCAGAGGGGCGGCCCGGTCAAACGGGCCGCCCTTTCTCGTAGACTTCGGGCTCAAGCCAGGAGCCGCCTTTGACTGACACCACGATCCTCGCCGCCCGCAAGATCATCACCATGAACCCGAACAGGCCAGAGGCGACGCACGTCGCCGTCCGCGACGGCCGCATCCTGGGCACCGGCACGCTGGACGAACTCGCCGGCTGGGGCGAGCACACGCTGGACGACCGCTTCGCCGACAAGGTGCTGATGCCCGGCTTCGTGGAGGGGCACAGCCACCTGATGGAAGGCAGCATCTGGAAATACGCCTACTGTGGCTACATGCCCCGGATCGGACCGGACGGCACCCGATACGACGGCCTGGAAAGCATCGAGGCGGTCGTCGAATGGCTGAAGCGCTGCGAAGCGAAGATGACCGACCCGGACACGCCGCTGGTTGGCTGGGGCTTCGATCCGATCTACTTCGGCGGCCGGCGCATGGTGAAGGCGGACCTGGACGCGGTCTCCACCACCCGACCGATCGTGATCATCCACTCCAACTTCCACCTGGTCAGCGTCAACTCGCTGCTGCTGCAACGCTCCAATATCACCGCCGCCACCAACGTCGACGGCATCGCCAAGGGCGCCGACGGCGAGCCGAACGGCGAGTTGCAGGAGATGGCGGCCAAGTTCATGGCATTGAACACCATCGGCCTGAACTACGCGGCGGAGACCGCCGAGGCGCAGGGCCTGCGCAACTTCGCCAACATCGCCGTCCGCACCGGCACCACCACCGCGACCGACCTGGTCAACACGCTGACCGACGACATTCTCGCGACCTTGCTCTCGGTCACCGGCACCGACGACTATCCGGTTCGACTGGTACCCGCCTTCCACGGCGACAGCCTGCCGCCGGCCGAGGGCGCCGCCCGCGCCGTCGCCCTGAAGAAGAAGACCACCGACAAGCTCAAGCTCGGCATCGTGAAGCTGGTCACCGACGGCTCGATCCAGGGTTTCACCGGCCGGCTACGCTGGCCCGGTTACTACAACGGCGCCGCCAACGGCGTCTGGAATGTCGGCCCGGACCGGCTCGAAGCCGTGGTCGCCGCCTACCACGATGCCGGCTGCCAGGTGTTCATCCACACCAATGGCGACGAGGCCATCGAGGTCGCGATCGACGCGGTGGAGGCGGTCACGCGCCGCAACCCCTGGGGCGACCACCGCCACACCCTGCAACATTGCCAGATGGCCGACGCGGCGCAGTTCCGGCGCATGGCCAGCCTCGGCATGTGCGCCAACCTGTTCGCCAACCACCTCTACTACTGGGGCGACCAGCACTACGCCGTGACCATGGGGCCGGACCGCGCCAACCGCATGGACGGCTGCGCCACGGCAATGTCCACCGGCGTCCCCTTCGCCATCCATTCCGACGCGCCGGTGACGCCGCTGGGCCCGCTGTTCACCGCCTGGTGCGCCGTCAACCGCACCACGGTGTCGGGCCGCGTGCTGGGCGAGGCGGAGCGCATCTCGCCGGCGGACGCTCTGCGCGCGATCACGCTCGGCGCGGCCTACACGCTGAAGCTGGACGACGAGATCGGCTCGGTCGAGGTCGGCAAGCGCGCCGACTTCGCCGTGCTGGACGAGGATCCGCTCGGCGTCGCGCCCGAGGCGCTGAAGGACGTGCCGGTGTGGGGCACCGTCGTCGGCGGCCAAGCCTTCCAGGCATGACGCCACTCACGGTCATTGGCGGTTTCCTCGGCGCCGGCAAGACGACGCTGCTGAACAACCTGCTGCGCGCTCGGACAGGCGTCCGGTTGGCCGTGCTGGTCAACGACTTCGGCGACCTGGCGATCGACGGCAACCTGATCGCCGAGCACGACGGCGACACGGTCACGCTGGCGAACGGCTGCGTCTGCTGCTCGATGGGCGACGACCTGCTGCGCGGGCTGATGACGGTGATGGCGCGGCCTGAGCCGCCGGAACAGATCTTGATCGAGGCATCGGGCGTGGCCGACCCGAAGCCGATCTCCGACGTCGGCGAGTTGCATCCGCAGCTCACCCGCGACCTGGTGATCGTCCTGGCCGACGCCGAAACGTTGGCGGAACGCCACGCCGACGTTCGCCTGACCGACACGGTGGAGCGTCAGCTCCGCGCCGCTGACCTGGTGCTGCTGAACAAGTGCGACGTCGCCGACGAGACGGCAAAGGCCGCCGCCCGCGATCTGATCGCGGCGCTAGCCCCGCGCGCCAAGCTGATCGAGACCGCGCAGGCCGCGCTCGACCCGGCGGCGCTGACCCTGCCGGCGCTGCCGCACGAAGCCGCGCCGCACCATCACCACGATCAGCAATTCCGGACGGTTACGTTGCGCCGCGACGCGCCCTACACGCGCGAGGAACTCGAAGCCCGGCTGGCCGCCCTGCCCGACGCGGTGCTGCGCGCCAAGGGCCCGGTCCTGCTGGATAACGGCAAGACCTGGCTGGCGCAGCTCGCCGGCCAGCGCCTGGACCTGTCCGACTGGCCCGGGGCACCAAGCCCGACCCGCCTCGTCGTCATCGGCACCGCCGACATGCCCGACGCGATGTGGTTCGCGGATAGGTTCGACGCGGCGGTCGACTAGCCCGGACGCTGCTGCGCCTGCGGGTTGATGGCGAAGAAGAAGAGCTGCACCAGCCGCCCGTTCTCCTTGTTGTCGCCGAAGGAGATGCCGGCGGTGTGCCACATCCAGGGGCGCAACAGGACCAGCCGGTTGAACCGCATCGGGATGGTCAGCAGGTGCTCCCACTTGTCGGGATCCTTGCTGTCCGCGTTCATGATGCGGTCGGCGGCCTCCGGATAGCTGGCCGCGCCGAATTCCTTCAACTCCTGCTCGTAGAGCGGCGCGCGGTCCATGCCGGTCGGCTTGTGCCGGTAGAACTCGGTCCCGCCCTGGCAGTGTTCCGGCAACGTCAGGTAGACGATGCCCGACCAGTAGAGCGCCGGCGCGTTGCCGTCGGCGTTGACCAGCACGTCGCTGTGCACGTTGGACCGGCGGTTGGCGTCCTCGCCGGCCAGCGACACCCGGAAACGGCCGTGCGACGACGGGTTCTCCTTGAACGCGATCAGCGGCTCGTTGACGATCCGGCTGATGCCCTGGTCGAGGCCGCCGACCTCCATGATCTGCGCTGAGTTGCGGCCGGGAAAATTCTCCACGATCTCGGGCTCGGGATAGTCCATCCCCAGCGCGATCCGCCGCACCTCGTGCGGGTTGTCGTAGAAGTCGTCGATGACCATGAACGATGCGTGCATGCCCGGAGGCTTAGCACGATTCGTGGAAGCGGGGCAGCTAGCCGGCGGCGGCCACCTGCTGCGCTGCCGGCGCGGGCCGGTCGGCCTCGTGGACCTGGCGCAGGAAACCGTCGAACATCAACAGGTTCCACAGTCCCGTCGAATGGTCCCAGCGGCCGGACTGATGCTCGTCAACCAGCCGCGACAGCGCCGACGGTTCGAAGATACCGCTGTCGGCAAGGCGTTCGCTGGCGGCGACGGCGCGGATGCGCTCGGCCAGCGGCCCGCGGAACCAGGCCGCGAGTGGGATCGAGAAACCCATCTTCGTGCGGTAGAGGATGTCCGCCTCGACGTGCGGCTCCATCGCCTTCTTCAGCAGGTACTTGCCCTCGCCGCCGCGCAGCTTCATGTCGGCGGGCAAGGTCGCCGTCCACTCCACGAACTCATGGTCGAGGAACGGTGCGCGCGTCTCCAGCGACGCCGCCATCGAGGCGCGGTCGACCTTCACCATCATCCGGCCCGGCAGCCAAGTTTTCAGGTCGGCATACTGCGCCTGCAGCAGCGGCACGTCGGTCTGCGCCTCGGCCATCACGTCACGCAGCACCTCGCAGGCATGGTAGCCACCCAGCGACTGCTTGAAGCCGGACGAATAGATCTGGTCGCGATGCGCATCGGTCATCGCCGAGACCGACACGAAGAAACCGCCGACCGCGTCCAGCGCAAGTTCCTGCAACGTCGTCTTGGCGCGCAAGGGGCGCGGCGCCCAGTCCAGTTTCGGATAGAGCCGGCCAAGCGTGCCGAAGACCGGCCCGCGCAGCGCCGCCGGCAGCAGGTGACGCACCCGTTCTTCGTTCACATGCCAGGGATAGCGGCGATAGCCGGCCAGCACCTCGTCGCCGCCGTCGCCGCTCAGCGCCACCGTGACGTTCTCGCGCGCCACGGCGCTCACCCGGTAGGTCGGCATCGCCGAACTGTCGCCGAAGGGCTCGTCGTAGATCGACGCCAGCCGGTCGATCAGGTCGAACTCCTCCGCCTGAACCGTGCGG
>CAZVLI010000390.1:0-4626 GCA_964627965.1 uncultured Rhodospirillales bacterium | reverse complement strand
TGCCCCTTGCCGGGCACCGGCGTCGCACCAGGCGTGCCGAGGCCGAGCGCCGCGTCTCGCCCGCCGACGCTTTCGACCAGGGCGTTCTGGTCGTCCTTGGCCATGCGATCCACGATCTCCGGCGTGCGTCCGCCAAGGTGATCGAGCAACGCGGCGTGCAACCGGTCGACCGTCGCCCGGTTGGTCGGATCGGCGGCGACGTTGGACGTCTCCTCCGGATCGAAGCGGAGATCGAACAGCTCCGGCGGATAGTCGACGTAGTAGTGATACTTCCATCGCGCGTCGGCCACCATGAACGCGCCGGTCGGCGCGCCAACGGCATGATATTGCGTGAGCACCGTGCGCGCGTGATCCGACCGACCCAGCATCTGCAGCAGCGACTGTCCGCGACGTTCCCGACCATCATCGAGGTCCGGCACGCCGGCGGCATCGAGAAACGTGGCGTGCAGGTCGGTCAGGTCGACGGCGGTGTAGTTCACGTCGCCGGCCGGTACGTCCGGCCCGGCCACGATCATCGGAACCGACGCCGACTCGCGGTAGAGGTTCGACTTTCCCCAAAGGCCGCGTTGCCCGAGGTTGTCGCCGTGGTCGGAGCTGTAGATCACGATGGTGTCGTCGGCGAGACCGGCCTCGTCCAAAACCGCCAGGATCCTGCCCATGAGATCGTCGACGAAGGTGCACAGCGCGTAATAGCCGGCGATCGCCAGCTTGCGACGCTCCGGTTCCCCGTCGAACAGGTGATCCTGGTTGGTGTACGCGTCGTGGCGCGCCATCCACGGGTGATGCTCGTAGCCGTCGGCCGGCAGCAGCTTCGAGCGCTCGATACGGTCCAGCGGATAGAGGTCGAAATACTCCTGCGGCGCCACCAGCGGGAAGTGCGGTGCGACCATGCCGACGAACAGCGTCCAGGGCTTGTCGTCGGGCGAAGTCGCCCGGGCGCGGAGCCAGTCGCAAGCGGCGGCCGCAACGTCGGCATCGTACTGGTTGTAGTTCGACCAGCCTGGGCCGATCTCCTTGAGCATCACGCGCTCGCGGCGCCCTTCCGGCAGCGGATCGCGCACCGAGCCCCAGACCTGACCGATACCCTCCCACACATGCATCGCCAGATGCTCGGTGTCGAAGCCGCTCGGCAGGTCACTGCCGCGATAGTGCAGCTTGCCGATGGACTCGACCCGATGGCCCGCCGCCTGCAGCGCGTGGCCCCAGCCCTTGATCTCGCCGTCATAGGCGAGCGCGTTGTCCCAGCAGCCGGTCTCGTGCACCGGCAGGCCCGTTGCCAGCGCGGCCCGCGCCGGCACGCAGATCGGACAAGGGGTGTAGGCGTTGGGGAAGCGGGTGCCGCGACGCGCCAGCGCGTCCAGGTGCGGCGTCCGCACCAGCGGCGAGCCCGCTATCCCCATGTGCCGAGGATCGTGTTCGTCCGAAAAGAGGAACAGGACATTGGGGCGACGCTCCGACATCCGACAGTTCCTCCCGGCGCGATCCTGGTTGACGTCCTAGCCTAACCGAAGTCGGCGGCGGAGTGGCGCTCGGGCACCCGCTCCTCCTCCGGACCGGTCAGCTTGTTGACGCGGCGACCGCGCTGCACGGCCGGGCGAGCCTCGATCTCGGCACACCAGCGCTGCACGTTCTTGTACCTGGCGACATCGAGGAACTTCGCGGCTTCGTAGCCGTTGTGCACCGCCAGCGCGCCGTACCAGGCGTAGTTGGCGATGTCGGCGATGGTGTACTCGTCACCGCACAAGAACCGCTTGCCCTCCAGCGCCTTGTCGACCACGTCCAGCAGACGCTTGGTCTCCATGGTGAAGCGATTGATCGGATACTCGTAGCGCTCCGGCGCGTAGGCGTAGAAGTGGCCAAAACCGCCGCCGATGTAGGGCGCGCTGCCCATCTGGAAAAACAGCCAGCACAGGCACTCCGCCCGGCCGGCCGGATCCTTGGGGATGAAGGCGCCGAACTTCTCCGCCAGGTAGAGCAGCATCGCGCCGGACTCGAACAGCCGCGTCGGCGGATTGGTCGAGTGATCCATCATCGCCGGGATCTTCGAATTCGGGTTGATGGCGACGAAACCGGAGCCGAACTGGTCGCCCTCGCCGATGCGGATCGGCCAGGCGTCGTACTCGGCGTCGTGGCCGGCCTCCAGCAGTTCTTCCAGCAGCACCGTGACCTTGATGCCGTTCGGTGTCGCCAGCGAATAGAGCTGCAGCGGATGCTCGCCGACGGGCAACTCCTTCTCCGTCTGGGCGCCCGACGTCGGCCGGTTGATGTTGGCGAAACGGCCGCCGCTCTCCTTCTCCCAGGTCCAGACCTCGGGTGGCGTGTAGGTGTCGCTCATGCGTTCTGCTTTCCTGTTTGATGCCGCGCGGGCACCCGCCGGCCGAAACGGCCGGCAGCCCGGCTTCGATAGGTGGAACTGCACACAAGTCTAGTCCAGGTCCGGCAGCGCACCAACGTCACGCATTCGCGAGCCGCCCCACGGACTAGCGGATTTCCGCCCACCACGCGCGGTTGTCCGTGGGCAGCGTGGCGTCGACCGTCTCGCCCAGCCGCGGCGTCAGCAGTTCGACGTTCTTGGATGTGGCGGCGGCCAGCGCGCGCTTGATCGGCTCGTCCCAGGCGTGGCGCGCCAGGTTGAAGGTCGCCCAGTGCACCGGCAGCATGCGCTTGCCTCCGACGTCGAGGTGCACCTGGATCGACTGTTCCGGCGGCATGTGGATGTCGATCCAGCCCTGGCCGGGCCCGTAGGCACCGATCTTGATCACGTTCACGTCGAACGGCCCGTACCTCTGGCCGATCTCGGCGAACTGCTTCGAGTAGCCGCTGTCGCCGCTGTAGAAGACGCGGTGCTCCGGTCCCAGGATCGACCACGACGCCCAGAGCGTGGCCTGGTAGTCGAACATGCCGCGTCCCGAGTAGTGCCGGGCCGGCGTGGCGACGATGGTGAGGCCGCCGAGCGTCTCCTCCTGCCACCAGTCCAGTTCGTGGATCAGTGCCGTGGGCACGTTCCAGCGCTCCAGGAAGGTGCCGGAACCGAGCGGCACGAAGATATGCGCCCCCTGGCCAGCGAGGTGCACCAGCGTCGCCTTGTCCATGTGGTCGTAGTGGTTGTGCGAGATCACCACCGCGTCGATGCCGGTGACGTTCTCCAGCCGGATCGGCGGTGGATGAAAGCGGCGCGGTCCGAGCGAGGAAAAGGGCGACGCGCGCTCAGACAACACCGGGTCGATCATCACCCGGTGGCCGTCGATCTCCACCAGCACGCTGGCGTGGCCGAGCCAGGTGGTGCGCAGGCCCGGCTGTGGCGTGCCGCGCAACGTCGCCGGGTCGAGCGCGACGACCGGCAATTCCGCCGGCGGTTCGCGCTGCTCGGGACCGTAGAAGGTGCCGTAGACCGCATCCCAGGTGATCTCGAAGTCGGCCTCGGGTTCGACGTTGACGAACTTGTCGCCGCCGTGGTTCGGCGACGCCTCGACACGGCGCAGACGCTCGCCCTCCAGGTGCGCACCCAGCGACCAGCCCAGCCACACGACGACGCCGGCAAGGATGGCGAACAGCGCCACGATGGCGAGCGCGACCTTCTGCCAGCGTTTCACTGCGCGAATGCCTACAGGATCGCCAAAGGGCGGAGCGGACAGCCGGTCGCGCCCTTGAACTTCGCCGGCAGGGCGACGAAGCAAAAGGTGTCGGCGCCGGCGGCGATCACGTCGTCGAGGAAGATGTTCTCGATCAGGTAGACGCCGGCCTCGACCAGGCAATGCTGGTGCACCGGCATGATCGTGTTCGGGTGGTCGGTGCCGGGCAGCACCTCCACCGCCATGTTGTCGGCACCGATCAGCACGACGCCCTGTCCGGTCAGCCAGTGGGCCGCGCCCAGCTCGATGCCTGGCTCGCCGGCGACGTAGCGCGGGTTGTCGACCATGAACAACTTGCCCCAGCCGGTGTTGATCAGCACCGCGTCGCCGGGCTGCGGCGTCACGCCCTTGGCATCGCACCAGCGCTTCAGGTCGTCGGCCGTGATCGGCCGGCCGGCGTCCAACATGTCGCCGCCGTCGAGACCGGACAGGTCCATGCACACGCCGCGGGTGACGATCGGCGGGATGTGCTCCACCCCGAGATTGATCAGGCCCCGGTCGCCCACCGTCTCGTCGGCGCTGTAGTCGCCGTACATGCGGTCGCCGATGGTGAAATGCCCGAGCGCGTCGATGTGGGTGCCGACGTGCATGGTGAGCTCGATGCGCTCCAGGTTGGAGCCGACCTCGTTCGTCGCGCCCAGGCCGCGGCGCATGCGCAGGCTGTTGCGCGACGTCGTCGCCGCGGTCAGCAGGTAGGGCGTCTGGTTCGGTGCCATGAACGGCGCGCCATACTCGATGACGTGGCTGAGATCGACCAGCCGGCCCTGCTTCGCCATCGCCAGCGCCGCCAGCGTGCTCTCCGGCGTGAGTTGATTGGCGGCGCCGATCTGGTCGCCGGCGCCCCAGCGCGCGTGGTCGTGAACGCAGCTCGTCATGTCCCCTCCATACGGATGTCGGCTTCTGTGCCGTCAGTGTATCCGCGCCGCCGTGCCTTGTAAGGCGCCGCCGGCCGTGAAAGCATTTCCCAAAGCGCACGGAAGCACGCACGCGAGGG
>CAZVLI010000389.1:0-4636 GCA_964627965.1 uncultured Rhodospirillales bacterium | reverse complement strand
CAGGCGATACTCGCTCCCGTCGATGTGCGATTTGAAGGTCACGCCGTCGGCGTCGATCTTACGCCGGCCGGCCAGCGACATCACCTGGTAGCCGCCGCTGTCGGTCAGGATCGGGCGCGGCCAGTCCATGAACTTGTGCAGGCCGCCGAGCTCGGCGACGCGCTCCGCCGTGGGCCGCAGCATCAGGTGGTAGGTGTTGCCCAGCAGGATGTCGGCACCGGTCTCGCGCACCGAGCCCGGCAGCATCGCCTTCACCGTCGCGGCGGTGCCGACCGGCATGAAGGCGGGCGTGCGCACCTCGCCATGCGCCAGTGTTAGCGTCCCGGTGCGGGCGGCGCCATCGGTCGCGTGAACTTCGAAACTCATGCATCTATCCGGTGCAGCAGGGTGGCGTCGCCGAAGGAATAGAAGCGGTACTTCTCGGCGACGGCGTGGGCATAGGCGGCCTTCATCCGCTCCAGCCCGCTGAAGGCCGCGACCAGCATGAACAGCGTCGAGCGCGGCAGGTGGAAGTTGGTCAGCAGCAGGTCCACGACCCGGAACCGATAGCCTGGCGTGATGAACAACGCGGTGTCGCCGGAGAAAGGCTGCAGCGTCCCGTCGGCGGCGGCGCTTTCCAGGGTGCGCAGCGCCGTGGTGCCGATGGCGACGATACGGCCGCCCTCGGCACGTGCCGCGTCTATGGCGGCGACGGCTGCGGCGTCGATCTCGGCATGCTCGGTGTGCATCTTGTGGTCGTCGGTGTCGTCGGCGCTGACCGGCAGGAAGGTGCCTGCCCCGACATGCAGCGTCACGGTCGCACGCCGCACGCCCCGCGCCTCCAGCTTCGCCAGCAGATCGGGGGTGAAGTGGAGACCGGCGGTCGGCGCGGCGACGGCGCCCTCGTGCGCCGCGAAGACGGTCTGGTAGTCGGCGACGTCGGCCGCGTCGACATCGCGCTGCTTGCGGATGTAGGGCGGCAGCGGCATGCGGCCGACCCGCTCCAGCGCCGCGAACAACGCGGCGTCGTCGCAGCCGAAGTCGAAGGTGACCTCGGGCCCCTCGCGCGCCTCGACGGTCGCGGTCAGATCGCCGAACGCGACCCTGTCGCCGGGCCTAAGGCGCTTCGCCGGCCGGGCGAAGGCAACCCAGCGCCCCACGCCCACGCGGAGATGCAAGGTCGCTTCGATCCGCGCCTCACCGCGCCGGCCGAACAGCAGCGCCGGGATCACCTTGGTGTCGTTGGTGACGATCAGGTCACCGGGTCGCAGCAGGTCCGGCAGATCGCCGACGTGTCGATCGAGGAACCGCTCCGGTTCGACCACGAGCAGCCGCGCCGCCTCGCGCGGCTCGGCCGGACGCGCGGCGATCAGCCGCTCGGGAAGC
The DNA here is from genome assembly GCA_964627965.1 of uncultured Rhodospirillales bacterium. Classification (GTDB taxonomy): domain Bacteria; phylum Pseudomonadota; class Alphaproteobacteria; genus JAVKFY01. Next base: position 3,271 of record CAZVLI010000389.1, on the reverse strand, counting down.
TCGAAATCGAAGGCGTCGACCCGCAAGGGCCGCTATTGCGCGTCGGCCGCCACCTGCATCTTCACGATCTTGTCCGGATCGCTGACGATGCCGTTGCCGCCGGCGCCCTTCTTGATCGCGTCGACATGCTCCATGCCTTCGATCACCTGGCCCCACACCGTGTACTGGCCGTCGAGCCAGTTGGACGGGGCGAAGACGATGAAGAACTGGCTGTCGCCGCTGTCCGGGCTCTGCGCACGCGCCATCGAGACCGTCCCGCGCACGTGCTTGGTCGGTGTGAACTCGGCCTTCAGCTTCTGGCCGGAGCCGCCGGAGCCGGTGCCGGTCGGATCGCCGGTCTGGGCCATGAAGCCATCGATCACTCGGTGGAACACCACGCCGTCGTAGAAGCCCTGGCGGGTCAGTTCCTTGATCCGCGCCACGTGGTTCGGTGCCAGGTCGGGGCGCAGCTCAATGACCACGCGGCCGTCCTTCAGGTCGAGATAGATCTGGTTTTCCAAGTCAGCCGCCTTCGCTTGCGTCGCCATCATCACGACGCCGAACAGCGCCGCCACCCAAAACTTCAAAGACATGATTGTCGCTTGTCCTTGCTTGCGCCCCGATCGTCGCGGGGCCTGCACGCTACTTCGCCGCCGCCTTCAACGGCTGGCGGTCGAAGCGGGAATATAGTCGTTCGGCGACCCGTGGCGAGACGAACTCGCTCACGTCGCCGCCCAGCCTGGCGATTTCCTTCACCAGCTTGGACGCGATGAACTGGTACTTGTCCGTCGCCATCAGGAACACCGTCTCGATGTCCGGGTTCAGGCGGTCGTTCATGCCGACCATCTGGAACTCATACTCGAAGTCGGAGATCGCGCGCAGACCGCGGACGATGATGTTGGCCTCGATCTCCATGGCGAAATGCATCAGCAGGTTGTCGAACGGCTGCACGATGATTTCGCAGTTATTCAGGCTGTCGACCGCGTCGGCGAGTTCGTCGCGTACCAGTTCGACCCTCTCGTCGAGTGAGAATAGCGGGCCCTTGTCGCGATTGATCGCCACCCCGACCACCAGCCGGTCCACCAGCTTGGTGGCGCGGGTGATGATGTCGAGATGGCCGTCGGTCACCGGATCGAAGGTGCCCGGATAAAGTCCGGTCCGCGTCGCCACGTGGTTACTCCTCGTTGCCTTCGATTTCGCCTTGGGGCTCGCCCTCGGCGGCGTCGTCGTCTTCGTCGCCTGTGTCGCTGAGCCGTGCCGCCGACACCACCCGCTCCTCGTCGTCACCGTCGATCGAGAACAGGGTGACGCCCTGGGTGTTGCGCCCGGCGATGCGGATGTCGCCGACCGGGCACCGGATCAGGCGGCCGTGGTCGGTGACCAGCATGATCTGGTCGCTGTCCTCCACCGGGAAGGCGGCGACCACCTGGCCGTTTCGCTTCGACGTTTCGATGTTGATCAGGCCGCTGCCACCGCGACCGGTAACCCGGTATTCGTAGGCCGAAGTGCGCTTGCCGTAGCCGTTCTCGGTGACCGACAGCACGAACTGCTCGGCTTCGGCCAGCGCGTCGGCGTCGGCCGGCTTCGGCGGCATCTCGCCCTCGGTGCCGTCGCGACGCTGCGCGGTCGACCAGCGCAGATAGGCGTCGCGCTGATTCACCTCCAGCTCGTGGTGGCGCAGGATCGACATCGAGATCACGCGGTCGTCGCGGCCCAGCGACATGCCGCGCACGCCGACCGAGTCGCGGCCCTTGAAGACGCGCACGTCGATGGCCGGGAAGCGGATGCACTTGCCGCCATAGGCGGCCAGCAGCACGTCGTCGGTCTCGGTGCAGGTCTCGACACCGACGATCAGGTCGTCCTCCGGCAGCTTCATGGCGATCTTGCCGTTCGACGGCACGTTGACGAAGTCGGCCAGCGAGTTCCGGCGCACGTTGCCGCTGGCGGTGGCGAACATGATCGACCAGTCGTCGGCCGCCGCCTCGTCCTCCGGGAACGGCATCACCGCGTTGATCACCTCGCCGTCCTGCAACGGCAGCAGGTTGACCATGGCCTTGCCGCGCGCCTGCGGCGTGCCGACCGGCAGACGGTAGACCTTGAGGCGGTAGACCCGGCCGAGCGAGGAGAAGAACAGCACCGCCGTGTGGGTGGAGCACACGAACAGCCGGGAGACGAAATCCTCCTCGCGCGTCGCCATGCCGGTGCGCCCGCGACCGCCACGCCGTTGCAGGCGATAGGCCGACAGCGGCACCCGCTTGATGTAGCCGCCGTGAGTGACGGTGACGACCATCTCCTCGCGCTGGATCAGGTCCTCGTCGTCCTGCTCGAACTCGACGTCGGAGATCTCGGTGCGGCGCGGCGTCGCGAACTTCTCGCGCACGTCGACCAGCTCACCCCGGATCACCTCGACCAGCCGCTCGCGCACCTGGAGGATCTCCAGGTAGTCGCGAATCTTCTCGGCGATCTCGGTCATCTCGGCGGCGATCTCGTCTCGGCCCAGCGCGGTCAAGCGTTGCAGCCGAAGGTCGAGAATGGCGCGCGCCTGGGTCTCCGACAGACGGTAGCGGCCGTCGACCACCTTGTGCGACGGATCGTCGATCAGCTCGATCACCGCCGCGACATCGGCCGCCGGCCAGTCGCGTGCCATCAGGGCCTCGCGCGCCGCCGCCGCGTCGGGCGCGGCCCGGATCAGCCGGATGACCTCGTCGATATTCGCCACCGCGATGACCAGACCAGCCAATGCGTGGGCGCGTTCGCGCGCCTTGGCCAGCAGCCGCCGGGTGCGGCGGGTCACCACCTCCTCACGGAACTCGACGAAGGCACCGATCAGCTGCCGCAGGTTCATGACCTCCGGCTTGCCACCGTTCAGCGCCACCATGTTGACGCCGAATGTCGATTGCAGCGGCGTGTAGCGGTAGAGCTGGTTCAGGACGACGTCGGACATGGCATCGCGACGCAGCTCGATGACCACGCGCACGCCCTGGCGGTCGCTCTCGTCGCGCAGGTCGGAAATGCCCTCGATGCGCTTGGCGCGCACCGCCTCGGCGATCTTCTCGACCATGCCGGCCTTGTTCACCTGATACGGGATCTCGGTGACGATGATCGCCTCGCGGTCGCGCCGGATGGTCTCCACGTGCGCCTTGCCGCGCACGGTGATCGAGCCACGTCCGTTGTGGTAGCCGGCACGGATACCCGCCCGCCCGAGAATGATCGCGCCGGTCGGGAAATCCGGGCCGTGGACATGCTCCATCAGCTCCGGAACGTCGATCGCCGGGTTCTCCAGGTAGGCCAG
>CAZVLI010000388.1:0-4645 GCA_964627965.1 uncultured Rhodospirillales bacterium | reverse complement strand
GGGCCGGCGATCGTGCGGGCCCGGGGCGAGCCGGACGGGCCGGTCACTTACACCGTCTACCTGCGCGACGGCGGCGCCACCGAGCCGATTCCGACCCACGGCGCACCGACGCAAAGCTGGCTCGACGTTGCGGCCAACTACACGGTGATCGGGTTCACCCATATCGTGCCGAAGGGGCTGGACCATATCCTGTTCGTCGTCGGCCTGTTCCTGCTGAGCGCGCGGTTCGCGCCGCTGGCGTGGCAGATCACCTCGTTCACGATCGCCCACAGCGTCACCCTGGCGCTCGGCATGCTCGGGCTGGTGCGCATCTCGCCCGACATCGTCGAGCCGCTGATCGCCGCCTCCATCGTTTACGTCGCGGTGGAGAACATCATCTCGGACAAGCTGCAGAAATGGCGGCCGGCGGTGGTCTTCGGCTTCGGCCTGCTGCACGGGCTCGGCTTCGCCGGCGTGCTGGCCGAGGTCGGGCTGGCGCCGTCGAATTTCGTCACCGGCCTGATCGCCTTCAACGTCGGCGTCGAACTGGGCCAGCTCTTCGTCGTCGGCCTGTGTTTCCTCGCCGTTGGCCTGTGGTTCCGGCACAAGGCGTTCTATCGCGGCGCCATCACCATCCCGGCGTCGCTCGCCATCGCCGTCGTCGGCGCGTGGTGGTTCGTGGAGCGCGTCGGCCTGGTTTGATGGCCCCCTCAACAAAGTTTGATGGACGCCCTGCCCACCGTTTGTTTAGAGTAATTCCATTCTAGTGCGCGACCAACGCGCCGAGGAATGGGAGGACCGACCATGAGTATCGCCAAGCGCCTGACGCTGGCGGCCGCGATCACCGCGCTGGGGATCGGCACCGCCGCCGCGCAGGCTCCGGACAAGATCACGCTGGGTTACGCCGTTTCGCTCTCCGGGCCGTTCGCGCCCGGCGCGATGACCACGACGGTGCCGAACTATCGCCTGTGGGTGCACGACGTGAACGCCGCCGGCGGCCTGATGCTGAAGAAGTACGGCAAGCGGGTGCCGATCGAGGTCACCGAGTTGGACGACCGCTCCAACGTGGAAGACGCGGTGCGGCTGACCGAGAAGCTGATGACCGCGGACAAGGTCGACATCGTGCTGCCGCCGTGGGGCACCGGCGCCAACCTGGCGACCGCGCCGGTGTTCAACAAGCACGGCTACGTGCACATGGCGACGACGGCGGCGACCGACAAGATCCCGCAGCTCGCCAAGCGCTGGAACTCGACCTTCTGGTTCCTGGGCATGCCGTCGGAAGGCATGGCGGCACTGACCGACCTGCTGAACAGCCTGAAGGCGCAGAACAAGATCGGCAGCAAGGTGGCGATGGTTCACGTCGCGCACGCCTTTGGCCTGGAAATGGCCAACGCGCTGCGGCCGGAGCTGAAGAAGGCCGGCTTCGAGGTGGTGTACGACGCCAACTATCCGATCAACGCCAAGGACCTGACCAACCACATCAAGTCGGCGCAGGCGGCCAATCCGGACACCTTCGTCGCGCTCAGCTATCCGCGCGACACCATCATGCTGACCGAGACGGCGCAGGTGAACGGCTTCGCGCCGAAGGTCTACTACGCCGCCGTCGGCACCGCCTTCCCGGTCTTCAAGAACAAGTTCGGCGACAAGATCGAGGGCATCTTCGGCATCGGCGGCTGGGATTCGACCGTGCCCGGCGCGCAGGCGTATTTCGAGCGCCACAAGAAGGTGATCGGCCAGGAGCCGGACCGCTGGGCCAGCCCGGTGACCTATGCCGCGCTGCAGGTGCTGCAGCAGGCGATCGAGCGCGTCGGCGAGATCGACCAGGCGAAGATCATGCAGGAGATCGACACCGGCACCTTCGAGACCATCGTCGGCACGATCAAGATGCAGGACAACCGGATGGTCGATCAGTGGTGGGTCGGCCAGTGGCAGGACGGCGAGTATCGCGGCGTCGCGGCCAAGGGCCTGAGCGGCGCCGTCGCACCGCGCCTGAAGTAACCACGTAACGCGGAGTAGAGGGGGCGCGCGGCCGACGGCTGGCGCGCCCCCGACCGTCATGGGCTTCCTCGATCTGCTGTTCACCGCGCTGCTGACCGGCGGGTTCTACGCGCTGGTTTCGGTCGGCCTGAACTTGCAATATGGCGTCGCGCGTATCCTGAACCTGGCCTATGGCGAGTTCATGATGCTGGCGGCGTTCGCGACCTTTTGGGCGTTCACGCTGGTCGACCTGTCGCCCTTGCTGACCGTCATCGTCGCCGCGCCCGTCGCCTTCGCCTTCAACCTCGCGCTGTTCCGGCTGGTGTTCCGGCCGCTGCTGCGGCGATCTCCGGACGTCGGCGCGCTGGAGGTCAACGCGATCCTGTCGACCTTCGGGCTGCTGTTCCTGCTCCAGGGCATCGCGCTGGTCGCCTGGGGCGGCAGCGACCGGGCCTATTCCTTCTTGGCGCAGCCGATGGAGCTGGCCGGCGTGACCCTGGCGCAGAACCGGGTGGTGGCGCTGCTGGCCGCCGTGGCGGTAGCGCTTGCTGCCTACGTGTTCCTGCGCCGCGCCCGCTTCGGCAAGGCGATGCGCGCGGTCGCCTCGAACGCCGACGCCGCGCCGCTTGTCGGCATCGACGTGCAGCGCTTCTCGGCCTACGCCTTCGCCATCGGCGGGGTGCTGGCCGGCGTTGCCGGCGCGCTGATCAGCTCGTTCATCGCCATCAACCCGACGATCGGCGGCGAGTACACGATGAAGGCGCTGATCGTCATCACCATGGGCGGCATCGGCAACGTCATGGGCGGCTTGCTGGCCGGGCTGTTCCTCGGTCTGGTGGAGACTTTCGGTGCGGCCTATGTCGACCCCGGCCTGGTCACCGCCTTCGCTTTCGCCCTGTTCATCGCGGTGCTGATCGTGCGGCCGCAGGGCCTGCTCGGACGGGCCCGCCGGTGAGCCGCACGGACGCCTTCACGCTGGGCGGCCTTGTCGCCGTGGCGGCGGCGCTGGCCATCGTGCCCTTCGGCGCCGACGACTACGTGCTGTCGGTGCTGATCAACCTGCTCTGCTACATCGCGTTGGCGACGGCCTGGGCATTCTTCTCCGGTCCGACCCGCTACGTCTCGCTCGCGGCAAGCGCCTTCTTCGGCGTCGGCGCCTATGCGGTGGCGGTGCTGAGCGAGACGCACGGCTACGCCATCTCGCTGCTGGCCGCCGCGGGCGCCGGTGCGGTGCTGGCGCTGATCGTCGGCATCGCCACGCTGCGCCTGCGCGGCATGTACTTCGTGATCTTCACCTTCGGGCTCGCGGAACTGGTGCGCGAGCTGGTGACGTGGTGGGAGTTCAACATCGCCGGCGCCATGGGGCGCTATATTTTCCTCGACATCACCACGACGGACATCTTCTACCAGCTGCTCGCCGTGGCGCTGATCGCGCTGCTGCTGTGGTGGGCGCGCGACCGGTCGCGCTACGGCCACGCCTTGCAGGTGATCGGCTACGACGAGGACGTGGCGCGGCAGATCGGCATCAACGTGATCGCGGTGAAGCTGGTGACCTTCGTGCTCAGCGCCATGGTCATGGCGGTGGTCGGCGCAATCCTGGCGCCGCGCTGGAGCTACATCGACCCGACCATCGCGTTCAACGTGAACATCTCGTTCCTGACCGTGATCATGGCGCTGCTTGGCGGCATGCAGCGCATGTGGGGGCCGGCGCTGGGCGTCGTGCCGCTCAGCCTGCTGTCCGACTACCTGGCCAGCACGGTGCCGGACTACTTCTCCATCGTGCTCGGCCTCGCTTTCCTGGTGATCGTGTTCTACGTGCCGCACGGGCTTGTCGGCCTGGTGCAAGGCTGGTGGGCGAGGCGCCCGGCATGAGCGCGCCGCTGCTGCAGGTGGAACGCGCGGCGCGCAGCTTCGGCGGCCTGATCGCGGTGCGCGACGTCGACCTGGAGCTGCAGCCCGGCGAGATCCTCGGTCTGATCGGGCCGAACGGCTCCGGCAAGAGCACGCTGATCTCGCTGATCGCCGGCCAGCGCCGGCCGAGCGGCGGCCGCATCCGGCTCAACGGGCGCGACCTGACCAACGCCGGGGCGGCGGCGATGTGCCGTGCCGGCCTGTCGCGCACCTTTCAGCTCGTCCGCGTGCCGCCGCACCTGTCGGCTCTGGACAATGTCGCGGCGGCGGCGATGTTCGGGCGCGAGCGGACCGGCGTGGCGGAGGCGCGCCAGAGGGCGGAGGAGCTGCTGGCCCTGGTCGGGTTCAGACGCGACGCGATGCAGCCGGCCGGCGAGCTGACCTACTTCGACCAGAAGCAGGTGGAGCTTGCCCGCGCGCTGGCCAGCGGGCCGGACGTGCTGATGCTGGACGAGTGGCTGGCCGGCCTGACGCCGACCGAACTGCAGGACGGTATCGACCTGCTGCGCCGGCTGAACGCCGAGCGCGGTCTCGCGCTGATCGTCGTGGAGCACGTGATGGCGGCGATCCGCGCACTGTGCCGGCGCGTGGTGGTGCTGAGCGAAGGCTCGGTGATCGCCGCCGGCGACACCGATACCTGCCTGCAGGACCCGGCGGTGATCGAGGTCTACCTGGGACGCGACGATGCTTGAGGTTGCGGGGCTCAGCGCCGGCTACGGGCAGCACGAGGTGCTGCACGACGTCGCCCTATCGGTGCCCGGCGGCCGGCTGGTCGTGG
>CAZVLI010000387.1:0-4649 GCA_964627965.1 uncultured Rhodospirillales bacterium | reverse complement strand
GTTCTGGAACGCGCCGCTGGACGACGCGGAACAAATCCAGCACGCGTGCGAATTCGGCCTGGCGATGCGCGACGGCCTGGTCGGCCTGAACGACAAGCTCAAGGAGGAGGCCGAGGCCGAGGGCCGCAAGTTCGTGCCGCTGAACATCGGTATCGGGCTCAATACCGGCGACTGCGTGGTCGGCAACATGGGCTCCGAACAACGCTTCGACTACTCGGTGCTCGGCGACGCGGTGAACCTGGCCTCCCGCCTGGAGGGCCAGTCCAAGACCTACGGCGTCACCATCGTCATCGGCGAGGAGACCGCCGCCCAGGCGCCGGACTACGCGCTCCTCGAACTCGATCTCATCGCGGTGAAGGGCAAGATCGAGGCGGTGCGCATCTACACCCTGCTGGGCGGTCAGGCGATGCGCGACGATGCCGCCTTCCGCGCGCTCGCCAGCGATCACAATGCCATGCTGGAGGCCTACCGCGACCAGCGCTGGGACGAGGCCGAGACACTGCTGCGCACCTGCCGTGACCATGGCTACGACGGACTGACCGAGCTGTTCGACCTCTACGAGGAGCGCATCGCGCAGTACAAGGAAAGCCCGCCGGAGGTCGAGCCGGGACAGAAGTGGGATGGGGTCTTCGTTGCCAAGACCAAGTAGCGCCGTCGGCGCGCTGCTCGCCTGGCTGCTCGCGGCGCTGCCTGCCGCGGCCCAGGTCAATGTCGACGACCGCCTGAACGCCGTCGTCGCCGTCGAGGCCGAGATACCCGGCGACGCCCGCACCGCCCAGAGCCTCGGCACCGAACGCGCCGGCAACGGCGTGGTGATCGACGACGGCAACCTGGTCCTGACCATCGGCTACCTGGTTCTGGAAGCTTATTCGGTGGTGCTGCGCACCAACGACGGCCGCGCCCTGCCGGCCGAGATCCTGGGCTACGACTACGACACCGGCTTCGGTCTCCTGAAGCCGGCCGTCCCGCTCAACCTCACGCCGATCCCGTTCGGCCGCTCCGCCGACGTCGCCGAGGGCGCGCCGGTGCTGATCGTCGGTTCCGGCGGCGCCCAGCAGGCCATCGCCGGTCAGGTCACCTCGCGGCGCGAGTTCGCCGGCTACTGGGAATACCTGCTCGACAGCGCGCTCTATGCCTCGCCGCCGCACCCGAACTGGGGCGGCGCGGCGCTGCTCGACGGCGACGGCGCGCTGATCGGCATCGGCTCGCTGTTCGTGCCCGACGCACGCGCCGGCAGCCGGCCGCTGCCGGGCAACATGTTCGTGCCGATCGACCTCGCCGGCGCGCTGGTCGACGAGGTGCGCCGCACCGGCAAGCTGACCCCGCAACGCACCCGCCCCTGGCTCGGCATGTATTCGGTGGAATCCGACGGCCGCGTCGTGGTGGCGCGCGTCGCCCCCGACGGCCCCGCGGACAAGGCCGGAATCGCGCGCGGCGACGTCGTGGTCGCCGTGGCGGGCAAGCGGGTGAAGACCATCGCCGACATGTATCGACGCATCTGGTCGCTCGGCCAGCCCGGCATTGATGTGCCCTTGTCGGTCGCCCGGGGTAACGCCGGTCGCGAGTTCACCGTCCGGTCGGGCGACCGCTACGACTACCTCAAGCTCGACCCGACATTCTGAATCTGGCGCCGCCCTGCCCTTGCGGCGACTTCCCGCCGCTTGCTACACCTTTACACAGGGCATGTAACACCGGTTGGGGGACAGGAGGCGGACCATGTACGTGAGTCGCCGGGCGCTGATCATCGGCGCCGCCGGGACGGTTTTGTGGCCAACGATGCTGACGCCGACGCAAGCCGCGGTTTCCGCGGAAGTCGTGGGCGGTGCGCAGGCATTCATCAATGACCTCGCCGGCAAGGCCATCGGCCTGCTGCAGCGCAACGACATCACCCTTGAGCAGCGAGAATCGCAGTTCCGCGATCTGCTCGCCCATGGCTTCGCCATGGAGTTCATCGGTCGCTTCGTGCTCGGCCGGGCGTGGCGGACGGCGACGCCGGAGCAGCAGCAGGATTACCTGACGGTCTTCACCGAGTACGTGCTGAAGACCTACTCGCGCCGTCTGGGCGGCTATTCCGGCGAGCAGTTCAACGTCACCGGCGCCCGTGCCGCCGGCAAGAAGGACGTGCTGGTGCAGACGCGGATCGACCGGCCCTCGGCGGCCGCGATCGTGGCCGACTGGCGCGTGCGACAGTTCGACGGCCAGTACAAGATCATCGACATCGCCGTCGAAGGCGTGTCGATGGCGGTGACGCAGAGGTCCGAGTTCGCCGCGGTGGTCAGCCGCAACGGCCTCGACGGGCTGGTGCAGGCGCTGCGCGCCCGTACCCAGCGGTTCCCGGCGACCTCGTCCTGACGGAGGCAGGTAGATGTTCTTGACCCGCAGACTGGCCCCCTTCGCTCTGGCCGCCGCCCTGGCGCTGCCGGCGGCGGCGGCCGACTTCGAGGCCGGCTATGCCGCCTATCAGCGCGGCGACTTCGCCGCGGCGCTGGCCGAATGGCAACCGCTGGCCGAGGCCGGCGACCCGAAGGCGCAATACAACCTCGGCGTGATGTACGACGAGGGCAAGGGCGTCCCGTACGACCGCGGCCAGACCATCGCGTGGTGGCAGAAGGCGGCGGCGCAGGACATGCCGCTGGCCCTGCACAACCTCGCCCACCTGTACCTGGGCGGCGAAGGCGGCGCGCCGGACTACGAGAAAGCGCGCAACCTGCTGGAGAAGTCGTCCTCGCTCGGCCTAACCCGCTCGCAATACACGCTCGGCAAGATGTACGAGTACGGCCTCGGCCTCGACAAGAACGACGCCAAGGCGATCGAGCTTTACAAGATGGCCGCCGAGCACGGCTACGATCGGGCGCAGTACAATCTCGGCAAGATGTATCGCGACGGCCGCGGCGTGGAGAAGGACCCGACGCGCGCCGTGCGCTGGTTCCGCGCCGCCGCCGAGCAGGGCTACGCGAAGGCGCAAAGTCACCTCGGCCGCCGTCTGGCCAAGGGCGAAGGCGTCGGTCGCGACGACGTGGAGGCCTACAAGTGGACCGCGCTGGCCGCCTCGCAAGGACACCGCGTCGCGCGCGAGAATCTCGTCGCCCTGAAGGCGCGCATGTCCGACGAGGATGTCGCCGAGGGTGAACGCCTGAAGGCCGCGTTCCGCCCGACCAAGGCCGTCCGCTAACCAGAACGATGTCCCGGGCGCGCCGCGTTAGTGCAGCGCTTTGGGCGCTGCTCGCGGCGCTGCTGGCCTCGCCGGCGGCGGCGCAAGGCAATGCCGATGCCGCCGCGCTGAGCGCCCGTGCCATTGCCGCCATCGCCGTCGATCCGAGCCAGGTTCAGCCGGCCATTGCCGCCGCAATCGCCGCCGCGCCGGGCCAGACGGATGCCATCGTCACCCGCGTCAGCCGCGCCTTCCCCTATCACGCCGGCGCCATCGCCGCCGCGGCCGGCCGCCCAACACCGCCGCAGAACGTCGCCTATGCGCCGCCCCTGCCGGCGGCCCCCATCCAGCCGGCGCGAACCTACCGCGCACCGACGCCGACATCGTATGGCGCCGCCAGTACGGCCCAGGCCATCGCCGCCATCGCCATCAATCCGGCCGGCCTGGAGCAGATCGTCGCCGCGACCGTGGCACGGGCGCCGGAACGGCAGGCGCAGATCGTTGGCGAGCTTTCGCGCGCCTATCCGCTCTTCGCGCCGCGCATCGCAGCCGCGGCGGCCGGCGCCCCCCTCGCCGTCGCACCGCCCCCGGCACCCGCCAGCGCGCCTTCGGCACCCCCAGCAACGCAAGTCGCCGCTGCCACCACCCCGGCCCCGGCGCCAGCGGCGGATTCCGACGGCGAGGAGCCCGATCCGTTCGACGAACTCGAAGCCGACCTCGAAGCGCTCACGCCGCCCGGGCAGGAAGCGGCCGAGGATCCGCTGGAGGAATTCAACCGCACCGTTCTCAGCTTCAACGACGGTATCGACACGATCCTCCTGCGGCCGATCGCCTGGACCTACAACGCCCTCGTTCCCGACGTGGTGATCGCGGCGATCGGACGCGCGTTCAAGAACCTGCGCTCGCCGGTGCTGCTGGCCAATGACCTGCTGCAGGGCGATTTCGAGGACGCGGCCGTCACCACCGGTCGTTTCGTCGTCAATTCCACCGCCGGCGTGCTCGGTCTGTTCGAGGTCGCCGAGGATATCGGCCTGCCGGCGCACCACGCCGATTTCGGCCAGACCCTGCACAGCTACGGTGTCGCCTCCGGTCCCTATCTGATGCTGCCGCTGCTCGGCCCCAGCACGCTGCGCGACGGTTTCGGAAGGGTCGTCGACGTGCTGCTCGACCCGCTGACCTGGCTGGTGCCGAGCCCGGAAAGCTATTTCCTGTCCGGCGCCGAAGTTGTGGTGGCGCGCGAAGCGGTGCTGGAGCCGCTGGACGACCTGAAGGCCAACGCGATCGATTACTACGGCGCCTTGCGCAGCGCCTACTACCAGACCCGCGCGGTGGAGCTACGCAAAGGACGGGCGCAGCTCGATGTTGCACCGGTCGAGGCCGGTGCCGACGCGCTGTTCGACGCGGCGAACTGAACCTAAGATCGCGGGCAACCTCGGCAACATCCGAAAGCCCGCGCACATGATCGAGAAGCCCTACGTCATCTTCCTGGGCGACGCCC
>CAZVLI010000386.1:0-4667 GCA_964627965.1 uncultured Rhodospirillales bacterium | reverse complement strand
CGGATTCTGGGGCCACTCGAACTACGCGTCCATTGCAGGACGCCGTCGCGCTCGACCCCAGCACCCACCCGGCACAGGCGGCGCTGGCGGCGGTGTACTGGGAGGGCGGTGTCGACCGGTTTGGTACGAGGCGCTCGGCGTGAAGAACCGCCTCGAGGCCAGCCAGCGCGCGCACGCCTTGCTGGACAAGGTCGCCGACGCGCCGGTGGCGCTGGCCCACGTCTTGCGCGGCGAGATTGTTGCGCGGCGAGATTGAGCGCAACGGCAATTTCGACTTCGATGCCGCGATCGGCGAGGCGCGACGCGCCATTGATCTGGCGCCAAACTTCGCGGAGGGACACGCCGCGCTGGCGCTCAATCTTGCATTCGCCGGCGAGCCGGACGCGGCGATCGCGGCGGCCCAAGCAGCCATCCGATTGGATCCGTTGTTCCCGGTCATGAGCTACGTCGCGATCGGTCTGGCTCACCTCACTGCCGGCGACAACGAAGCCGCTATCTCGCCGCTCGAAACCGCGCTGCGGCACTCACCAAACACGCTGGCCGGGCTGTTCCTGATTGCTGCATACGGTCACCCTGCGAAGTCGGACAAGGCGGCCGAAGCCATAGCCGACTTCAATTCTCAGCTCGCACCGGTTGGCGAAGGGCCGATTACTGGCAACTACGCCTACCTCCTGCCGTTTCGCGAGCCCAGTCTGCGCAATCAGTTATATGAAGGCCTTCGCAAGGCAGGCCTGCGCTCAATCGACCGCGAGGCCTTCTCAGCTGAGCTTGACCGTCGCCTGGAGAGCGCTGAGATCAGGGCGTTGCTGATCCCCTCGCGCTCACGGCGCGTGAAGTTCGAAGCGGCGTCGAGCCAACTCTGCCACCGCTGGAGTTGCGGGAGCTACCATGAGCTGACCCCAGACGCGGCGGCGACATGGCAAGCTAGCCACGTCGATATCGAAGAGAATGGCCACCGCCTCTACTTCACGCACATCAAACGACTGCAAGCCACGGACGACTGACTGCCGACATGAGTGCGTCAGCGCCAACTCGCACCAGAACCAGGGACCGTCGGCGCCCAGCGCATCGGTTCTCATTAGCAGTTCCCGGTCCTTGTGCACGTGGACGGAACCGGCTGGGTGGGGTCGTAGTTGAGGTCGCCTTGTAGGTCATGCCAATGCCATACGCACTCCCGAAAAGGTCTCGAACTGGTCAGAAACGGGAATAAGTATAGGCTGATTTAACGGCCGCTTCGCCCTCGAAAGCGGACATCTCCCCTACGACGACTGGCATCCCCTCGATACGTCAAATGTATAGAGGTGGACATGACATTTGGGCGATTACCGCAATCCTGCCACTGGCCTCTGCCCTGTGTTCACGAGACGGGACTGGTGCCATCGTGTGGTCGTTCGGCATGGGTGGTTGCGGGTCCCGCAATGCGCTGGACTACTGCTCATAGGAGATTAAAAGGTCCAAGGTAGAGACGGTTCGAGATAAAAACTCATTCCCCCGGGCCGGTGGCGAGGTCGAGTTGTTCAACTTGGGTCTGCCGGTAATGCACCGGTTTTGTAGGTTTATATTTCGCGTGATTGATTTTGAGAATGCCAAGCAATGCCGATTGAATAAACATCTTTATTAGAATGATCTTTTTGCGAATTGTCCGAAAGCGCAGTTTGGCAAGCCAATGCTCGACGAAGATAAAGCTTATATAACAAGAATTCTAACTTCAACCATTCCTGCTATTCCCTGACTCGCGCCGAACAGTTGGCGTTTCATTGAGCATCGAAGTGGCGAAGTGTTGATATGTAAATCAAGATTCTATTTGAATGCTGATTCGATACGGACTCTCGATGTATTGTATAGACTAGATAAAGTTTCCGATGAGATGGGTAAAGATACAGAACAAATCAGTAGAATACGTGTCCTGAATACTTTGTTGTGGCCCAGTAGGGGTAGCGCCGTTCACGTTCTGTTGGGTGGGACATGCCGGTATGGCCGGTATAGTTAACTGAATACACTCTCGGGACATTTTGGATCATGGGCGCTATGGCCGACCAGAAACTGTGCACACTGCCCTAGATCGTGCGCGTGTGAATCTATTGGCGAAATGATCTTTCTTAGTCATGGACTCATTTATCGTCGCCGATCAGATTTGTATTGCGGTGCAAAACGCGACCTTAAAGAAGTCGGCGTGGGGCTAAGGGTGGTAGCAACGCCTTGATGGTTTCGAACTTCGCGCTCTTGCACTTGAGTGCGAAGGCTGATCAGGGAATGCGGTTATGGTGGCGGTGAACGCGAGCAAAGTTCTGGTCGCCGGTGGTGCCGGTTTTCTCGGCTCCAACCTTTGCGATAGACTTCTGGAATCCGGCAAGCATGTAATATGTGTCGACAACTTCCATACTGGCCGTAAAGAAAATGTCAGACATCTGTTGGGGCATCCGCATTTCGACCTGATTGCCCACGATGTTACGTCGCCACTCTATTTGCACGTAGATGAGATCTACAATCTCGCTTGCCCAGCTTCTCCGAAGCACTACCAGTTCGATCCAGTTCATACGATCAAGACGAGCATAAACGGTAGTATCAACCTGCTCGGTTTGGCGAAGCGGGTAAAGGCGAAGATCTTCCAGGCGTCGACCAGTGAAGTCTACGGCGACCCGGAGCAGCATCCGCAGGCTGAGTCATACCGGGGCAGTGTCAACTGTTTCGGTATTCGTGCCTGCTACGACGAAGGCAAGCGTTGCGCGGAGGCTTTGTTCTTCGACTACCACCGGCAGCACAATGTGGCGATCAAGGTCGCGCGCATCTTCAACACCTACGGCCCGCGGATGAACCCGGACGACGGGCGCGTCGTGTCGAACTTCATTGTCCAGGCGCTTCGCAACGAGCCGATCACGATATACGGCGACGGCTCGCAAACCCGCTCATTCTGCTATGTCGACGACCTGGTCGACGGCTTCATCCGCCTCATGGAGGCGCCGGACGACCTGGTCGGCCCCGTGAACCTCGGCAACCCGGTGGAGTTCACCGTGCGCCAGCTGGCGGAACTCGTCATCGAGTTGACCCGGTCGCGATCGGAACTGCGGCATTTGCCGCTGCCCGCCGACGACCCGCGGCAGCGTCGTCCAGACATTTCGTTGGCGATGGAGAAGCTGGACTGGGAGCCGCACATCAAGCTGCGCGAGGGTGTGCTGCGGACCGTCGAGTACTTCGACAACATCCTTGGACAGCCGCTCGGCGCAAGCGCCGCCAAACCGTTTGCGGAGGGCGAGCGACTCGTCCGGGCGGTCTGAGGCGGGTCGATGGCAGAGCACGTTCTCGTCACGGGTGGTGCCGGCTATGTCGGCAGCCATGCGTGCAAGGCGCTGTCCGCGGCTGGCTTGGTCCCGGTGGTGCTCGACAACCTGTCCCGCGGTCACGCCGCGGCGGTGAAATGGGGCCCGCTGGTGCGGGGCGACATCGCAGACGACGAGCTCGTGACGGCGACATGTCGCAAGTACGACATTCACGCTGCGCTGCATTTCGCTGCTTACGCCTATGTCGGCGAGTCGATGCAGAACCCGGGCCTCTACTACCGCAATAACCTCGCCGGGAGCCTGGCGTTGCTGGACGCACTACAGCGGGCGGGGATCGAAGCCGTGGTGTTCTCGTCGACCTGCGCCACGTACGGTGAGCCGCAAGCGCTGCCGATTTCGGAAGAGAACCAGCAGCAGCCGCTCAACCCCTACGGCGAGACCAAGCTGGCGATCGAGCGTGCACTTCGGTGGTATGACGAGTTGGCGGGGATGCGCTCGGTGTCCCTGCGCTACTTCAATGCCGCCGGGGCCGATCCGGACGGCGAGCTCGGCGAGGATCACGAGCCAGAGACGCACCTGATCCCGATCGCCATCCAGGCGGCGCTGGGCCAGCGCGAACGGCTCGATCTGTTCGGCACCGACTATCCGACGCCCGACGGTACCGCGATCCGCGACTACATCCACGTCTGCGATCTGGCCGACGCGCACGTGCGGGCGCTGGAGTATCTACGCCGGGGCGGCGCGACCGCGGCGGTGAACCTAGGGACCGGCAAGGGCCACTCGGTGCGCGAGATCATCCGCGCCGTGGAGGAGACAACCGGTCGGACAGTGCCGGTCCGGGAAAGTCCCCGCCGGCAGGGTGATCCGGCGGCGCTCGTGGCGGCGCCAACCCGCGCCGGCGAGTTGCTCGACTGGCAACCGACGCAGTCCTCACTTCGTGACATCGTCGAGACCGCGCATGCCTGGTTCGCTCGGTCTCACAACCGGGCGCGTGCCGTCGGCTAGGCGCGGCGATGCGTGGCAAGAGCGACATGGCGCTTTCCGAGGCCGAGATGCTTCGTGAAGCTGCGGCGGACCGTGGCGACGTGGCAGACCTTGATCCGTCGCGCGCGTCGGCGCGTCCCCGCGTCCTGGGCAAGGCGCTGTTCGTCGGTGACGACAAGTTCTGGGTGAAGGGCGTTACCTACGGCACCTTCCGCCCCGGCCCGGACGGTGTGGAGTTGCCTCCGCGCGAAACGGTCGACGCCGATCTGCGAAACATGGCCGATGCCGGTTTCAACACGGTCCGGGTCTATACGACACCGCCGGTCTGGTTCCTCGACCTGGCGCGCGAGCACGGCCTCTTCGTGATCGTCGGCGTGCCGTGGACGCAGCATGTGGCGTTCCTCG
>CAZVLI010000385.1:0-4671 GCA_964627965.1 uncultured Rhodospirillales bacterium | reverse complement strand
TCACGTAGCCGTGGTGCCAGGCCGCGTCGGTGGCGTCGGGCCGACCCAGATAGCCATCGAAATGTGTCAAAGCCTTGACCCCGACCTCGCCGGGCTCGCCCACCGGCGCCGGCTGGCCGTCGGCGCCGAAGACCTGCACCTCGTTGCCGAAGGTCGGCCAGCCGACGGAGTGCGCCAGCAACGTCTCCGGCCGCTTGACCTCGAACGTGACCCAGCCACCTTCGGTCCAGCCGTAAGCTTCCGAAACGTGGGCATTGGCGAACATCGCCATGGCGTCCTTCGTCATCGACAGGGGGCCCGGGGCGCCCGAGCTGATCATAAATTTGAATGTGCTAACATTCGGTTGCCCGCGTCGGTGCCATTCCTCGATCAGCATGCCGGTCATCGCCGGCACCAGGAAGGCGAAGGTCGCCCGCTCGGACAGTTCGTCCAGGGCCGGGCCGGGCTCGAACGCCGGCATGATGTCGACCCGCGCGCCGATCGCCAGCGCCGCCAGCGACAAGCCGGCGTAGGACAGATGGAACAGCGGGCCCGGTACCAGCAGCACCTGCTCCGCCGTGAGCCCAAACTCCCAGCCCCACCGCATCAGATGAGTCAGCCAGTGGTCGTTGCTCCACACCGCGCCCTTCGGAAAGCCGGTGGTGCCCGAGGTGTAGCCGACGACGCCAGTGGCGGCGCCACGACCGCTTTCGCCGAGCACGGGGCGGGGCACGGCGCTCGGCGTTGCGATCTGCGCGGTGTCGATCACGTGGACGTTGTCCGGCACCTCGGTGGCCAGGAACGGGTCGGCGCTGAGCAGGACCGAAGCGCCGCTGTCTTCCAGGATGAACTTGATCTCCGGCGGCGCCAGGCGGCTGTTGATCGGCACGGCCGCGACACCGGCGATCTGGCACGCGAGATAGGCCAGCACCGCGTCGGCGTCGTTGGGCAGCAGCAGGCCGACCATTTTCCCGTGCGGCCCGGCCCGCACGCCACGCAGCGTTTCGGCGAGGCCGACAACCCGGCGCCAGCATTCGGCGTAGGTCAGGCGGGTGCCGCCGAGCACGCGGATCGCTTCGTGGTCTGGCTGCGACAGGGCGCGGACGGCGACGGTGTCGGCCAGGGTCAGGCGCATCGGCTCAGTCCCGGCTGATCACGACGGAGGCGTTCTGGCCGCCGAAGCCGAAGGCGTTCACCTGGGCGCAGCGGTAATCGAGCGTCTTGGCGCCGCCGGTCACCACCTCGAAGTCGCAGGCCGGATCCGGCTCGTCGGTATTGGCGGTCATCAGGAAACGGTCGTCGTCCATGCCCTGCAGCAAGGTCATGATGCCCATCGCTCCGCCGGGGGCGCCGGGATGACCGATGTGGCCCTTGATCGAGGCGACCGGTAGGCCGCGACCGCCGTGCACGGCGTTGATGGCATTGATCTCGGCGGTATCGCCCTTCGGTGTGCCGGTGGCATGCGCGATCAGCGCCTGGATCTCGCCTGGTGCGACGTCGGCATCCTGCAGGGCCAGTCGCATGGCGTGCGCTTCCCACTGGCCGGACGGATCGGGCGAGGAGGGGTGGTGGCTGTCGGCGCAATTGCCGTAGCCACGCAGGTAGCCGAGGATCGGCGCGCCGCGAGCGACCGCGTGCTCCGGCCGCTCCAGCACCAGCATGGCCGAACCCTCGCCGACCACGATGCCCTTGCGCTTGACGTCGAAGGGCAGCATGGCGCGGTTCGGGTCGTCGGACGGCGCATCCATGCCGTAGAGCGTGGAGGTGTAGAAGAAGACGGGCACGAAATCGCCATCGGCGCCGCCGCCGGCCAGGCTGATGCCGCCCTCCGTCGCGCCGGCCAGCGCCACGTCGGCATGGCCCTGGTCGATCAGCCGTGCCGCCGTGCCCACGGCGTCCAGCGCCGAGGCGCAGGCCGTTGTCACCGTCAGGTTGGGGCCGTGCAGGCCGTAACGCATGGCGATCTGGGCCGAGGCCATGTTGGGCCAGACCTGGATCATCGTCTTGCGCGGGATCGCCTGTGGTCCCTCGGTGTCCAGCGCATGCTGCGCCTTCATCACCGCGCGGGCGCCGCCGATCGAGGTGCCGTGCACCACCGCGGTCCGCAACGGGTCCATCTCGTTCAGATTGGCGTGGCTGGCGGCCTGTGCCGTCGCGGCGAGCGCGAACTGCGCGAACAGGTCGGTACCCTCGGCGACCTTGTCGTCCATCCAGTCGGCCGGATCGAACCCGGTCACGAGACCCCACCACGCCTTGCGGCCGTCGGCCTGGGCCGCCCAAGGCGCCGGCACGATCGCGGTACGGCCAGCCAGCAGGCTCGCGTGAAAGCCGGCCGCGTCGCTGCCGAGCGCGGAGACGACTCCAAAACCGGTGATCGCAATTGGGCGCATCGCATTCCCCCTGGCGGCGATGGTAGCGCTATGATGTGGGCAAAATCGAGGGAGACGACCATGGGCACAATGGATGGCAGGGTGGCGCTGATCACGGGCGGCGGCACCGGCATCGGCCGCGCGACGGCGCAGGCGATGAGCGATGACGGCGCGGAGGTCGTCGCCGGGCTGTTCTCCGAGCAGGAACGCGACCGCGACGCGCGCTACGACCAGATCGTGCTCGACGTGCGCAACCCCGACGACTGGGCGCAGGCGGTGGCGCGCTGCCAGACGCAGCATGGCGGTCTCGACGTGCTGGTGAACAGCGCCGGCATCCTGATCGAAGGACTGGTCGAGGAGATGAGCCTTGAGGACTGGGACACGCTGTTCGACGTGAACCTCAAGGGGACGTTCCTGGGCTGCAAGGCGGTGATCCCGGCGCTGCGGGCGCGCGGCGGCGGCGCCATCGTCAACCTGGCCTCGATCGACGCGCTGACCGGTGGGCCGTTGCACGCCGCCTACGGCTCGACCAAGGGCGGCGTCGCGGCGCTGACGCGGGCCCTGGCGGTCGACCATGGGCCGGAGAATATCCGCGTCAACGCGGTCTGCCCCGGCACCATCGAGACGCAGATGGTGGCCAAGATGCTGCGCGAACGGCCCGACGAGGCGGCGGCGCGGGCGACGTCGATCGCCAAGCACCCGATGGCCCGCATGGGCCAGCCGGAGGAAGTCGCCGCCGTGATCGCCTTCCTTGCCGGCCCGGGCGCCAGCTTCGTCACTGGCCAGTCGATTTCGGTCGACGGCGGCCGCTCGATCCGCTGAGGAGGGCGACGATGACCGACCGCGCCGTGATGCTGCCGCCCGAGCGGGTCGAGGCAATGCGCGAGAGCGGGCTGTGGCCCGACAAGCTGATCCTCGACTTCCTCGACAGGGGTGTCGCCGAACATCCCGACAAGACGCTGGTCACCGACCGCAACTCGATGAACGGCGAGACCACGTCGCTGACCTATGCCGAACTGGACCGGCTGTCGCGGACCATCGCGGTCAACCTGGCCAAGGCCGGGATCGAGAAGGACGACGTGGTCGCCTGGCAGTTGCCGAACTGGTGGCAGTTCATGGCGATGCATATCGCCTGCCTGCGCATCGGCGCGGTGTCGAACCCGCTGATGCCAATCTTCCGCGAGCGCGAGCTGGAGTACATGCTCGGGTTCGCCGAGGCCAAGGCGTTCGTTATCCCGCACAGTTTCCGGCAGTTCGACTATCCGGCGATGGTGGCTGACCTGCGCGACAAGCTGCCGGCGCTGGCGCATGTCTGGGTGGTGGGCGACAACTTTGAGACCGAGCTGCTGGCCGGCGGGCTGGAGGATGACGGCCTGTTTGCCGCGCGCCGGCCGGGCGCGAACGAGGTCATCGAGATCCTCTACACGTCCGGCACGACAGGGCAGCCCAAGGGCGTGATGCACACCTCCAACACCATCGTCTCCAACCTGCAGGCGACGGCGAAGGAGATCGGCCTGGACCAGGACACGGTGGTGTTGATGGCCTCGCCGCTGGCGCACCAGACCGGCTTTCTCTACGGCCAGCTCCTGCCCATCGTGCTCGGCGCGCGGACGGTGTTCCAGGACATCTGGGACCCGGCCGAGGCGGCGATGCTGATCGAACGCGAGCGCGTCTCCTTCACCATGGGGGCGACGCCGTTCCTGGCCGACCTGACCGATACGCCGGCACTGGCGCACCACGACATCTCGTCGCTCGCCACCTTCGTCTCCGGCGGCGCGCCGATCCCGCGCGTGCTGGTGCAGCGCGCGACCGAGAACCTGAAGTGCTCGGTGCACGCGATCTGGGGTATGAGCGAGAACGGCATCGTCACCGTCACGCGACGAGGCGACGCGCCGGAGAAGATCTTCGAGACCGACGGTGCCGCGATGGCCGGCTTCGAGGTTCGCGTGATCGACGAGGATCGCCAGCCGGTGCCGCCCGACACCGAGGGCGACCTGCAGGCGCGCGGCATGGGCCAGTTCGTCGGCTATGCCAGGCGGCCGGAGGCCTGGGGCACCGACGCGGACGGCTGGTTCGGCACCGGGGACCGGGCGCGCATGGACGCGGACGGCTACATCCGCATCGTCGGCCGCTCCAAGGACATCATCATTCGCGGCGGCGAGAACGTGCCTGTCGCGGAAGTCGAGGAACTGCTCTACCGCCACCCGGCCGTTGCCGACGCCGCCGTGGTGGCGATGCCGGACGAGCGGCTGGGCGAGCGCGGCTGCGCCATCGTCACCCTGAAGCCCGGCAACGGCATGGACTTCGACGAGATGGCGGCCTA
>CAZVLI010000384.1:0-4675 GCA_964627965.1 uncultured Rhodospirillales bacterium | reverse complement strand
CCGACCTTCGGGCTCACCTGGGCGACGCTCTATGAGGCCGAGCCGTGGGGCATCACCACCGCCATGGCGGAGAATCTCGGCCTGCACATCGAGCTCAAGGACGGCTGCGCCAACATGAAGGCGCTGCTGGCCGGCGGCGTCCGGGTGCTGCCGGGCGGCGATTACGGCTTCGCGCAGAACCCGATCCCAACCAACGCCCGCGACCTGGAGCACTTCGTGAAGCTGCTGGACATGACGCCGATGGAGGCCATCGTCTCGGCCACCAAATGGGGCGGCGAGATCATGATGCGCGGCGACGAACTGGGTCAGGTGAAGCCAGGGTATCTGGCCGATCTGCTGCTCGTACGCGGCAACCCGCTGGCCGACATCTCGATCCTGCAGGACAAGGACAACCTGGCCGCGATCATGCTGAACGGCGACTTCCACAAGGCGCCGAGCGCGACCGCGCAGCGCGTTGCCGCCGAATAGGCCCGGCTTCGCGCGTTCTGTATGAGCGCCTGACCGCCGGGTAGTTCTACTCATTGCCGGCCGACCGGCCGCGCCGCTAGCGTGCCTGAGAGGGCGCGTCGCGGCAGACACGGTCGGAGACACGCATGGTCACCCAGATTACCCACGTCGTCACCGGCTTCGACGGTGGGTCGCCGGACAACAGCTCCAGCATCGTTGGCATCTCCGCCGATGGCCGCTACGTCGCGGTCAACATCACCGGCACAAACGACAATATCCTGGAGACCGACACCAACGGCGAGAACGACGTCATCATCGTCGATCTGGAGACGAATGAGCGCGTGCTCGCCAGCCGCGATGCCGCCGGCAACCAGCTCGACCGCGACAGCACCGGTTTCGACATCTCCGCCGACGGCCGCTTCGTCCTGTTCCGGTCGAACTCGACCGCCCTGCCCGACAATGCCGACGGGGTCGCGGCGCTCTACCGCTTCGACGCGCAAACCGGCGCGGTGGAACTCGTCAGCGTCGACGGTGACGGCAATGTCGCGCTCGGCACCGATGGCGAGTTTGCCAACAACCCCAACATCATCGTCTTCCGCAGTTCCGACGACGACCTGGAGACCAACGGGTCGTCGAATGCGCTGATCCGCAACATGACGGCCGGCACGACGGTGCTGGCCAGTCGCGATACCGGCGGCGATCCCGCCACGGCCGACCAGCAGAGCCCGCTGGCGATCAACGGCGACGGCGACCTCGTGGCCTTCGCCAGCTATTCCACCGACCTCGTGGCCGACGACGTCAACGGCAGCAGCCGCGACATCTTCCTGTTCAACGCGAACAACAACACCGTCACCGCGCCGCACGGCACGGAGGGCGACGCCGAGTTCTTCTCCGGTTTCTCGCCGGCACTGTCCGCCGACGGTCGGTTCCTGGTGTTTGACTCCGTCGCGACAAATCTCGTCGCCGGCGACACCAACGACAGCACCGACGTGTTCCTGGTCGACCTCACCAACGGCAATCAAATCAGCCGGATCAGCGTCGCCAGCGACGGCAGCCAGGGCAACGGCGCCTCGTCCAAGGCCGACATCTCCGGCGACGGCCGGTTCGTTGTGTTCCAGTCCGGCGCAACCAACTTCTCCGATACCGACACCAACGACCGCACCGACATCTTCGTGCACGACCGCGACACCGGCGAGACGCGCAAGGTTTCCATCGCCTTCGACGGTAGCGAGGCGACGCGTGGCGGCTCGCGCCCGAAGATCTCCGACGACGGCACCACCATCATCTTCGAAAGCACATCCAGCAACCTGGTGGCGACGGCGGGCACGGCAACCACGTCGGTCTACGCGGTGCCGAACCCGTTCCTGTTCGCGGGCGTCCCGCCGGTGACCGGCACCGCAGGCGATGATAGTTTCGACTCCAGCGCCGGCGCCGACGCGGTGAATGGCGGCGACGGGTTCGACATCTTCAGCTACCTGTCGTCGACCGCCGGCGTCACCGTCGACCTGCGCGACGGCAGCGGCAGCGGCGGCGATGCCGAAGGCGACGTGCTGACCAACATGGAAGGCCTGATCGGCAGCACGATGGACGACCTGCTGATCGGTTCGACCGTCGACAACAGCCTGGACGGCAACGACGGCGCCGACCTGATCTACGGCCTCAACGGCACCGACACCCTGAACGGCGGCGGTGGCGACGACCGGCTGTTCGGCAACGGCGACGCGGACAGCATCGACGGCGGCGCCGGCAACGACAGCATGAAGGGCCAGGGCGGCGACGACACCATCAGCGGCGGCCTCGGCAACGACACCGCCTTCGCGGGCGCCGTGAACGACGTCATCAACGGTGGCGACGGCGACGACGTGCTGAACGGGAATTCCGGCTTCGACACCATCGACGGCGGGGCCGGTAACGACACGCTGCGGGGCCAGGGCGGCCGCGATAGCCTGATCGGCGGCGACGGCAACGACTTCCTGGTCGGCATCCAGGGCTTCGACACGCTCGAAGGCGGGGCCGGCGACGACACGCTGATCGGCGGCCAGGCCAACGACACCCTCACCGGCGGGCCCGGCGCCGACGTCTTCGTGTTCGGCGAAGATCACGGCGACAACGTCGTCACCGACTTCGCCAACGGTATCGACAAGATCTCGGTCGCTGTCGCCGGCTTCGCCGACCTGACCATCGAGGACGGCGTCGGCGGCGCGACGGTAACATGGGACAGCGAAACGACCAGCTTCACGCTGACCGGAATCGCCGCCAGCCAGCTCGACGCCATCGACTTCCTGTTCTAGCGCGTCCCTACGCCGCTGGCTCGATGACCACCTCGCTCTTCACCGAGCGCGCGATGAAGCACATCTCGTGCGCCTTTTCGTGCAAACGGTCTAGCTGGTCGGCCTGCGATGGGTCGGCCAGCGTCACCTTCGGCCGCAGCGTTACCCGGGAAACCCAGGGGCGCTTGTCCGCCGCCTTGGTCATGAGCCCTTCCGCCGCGTCTTCGTAGGCGTCGACGATCACCCCGGCGCGCGCCGCGCAATACAGGAACGACAGCATGTGGCAGCCGGCGAGCGAGGCGACGAAGGCCTCCTCCGGATCCACCGCCGCCGGATCACCGCCCAGCGCGGGCGCCGTCGATCCCGGCAAGGTCGCGCCGCCGGCGAAAGCGATATCGTAGTTGGTGTTGTACCGCCGCACCTGGAAGCTGTCGGTGCTGCGCTGCCACCGAACGCTGGCGACGTGCGGCTCGACCATTGCGGAACTCCTTCAAGCCCGATATGGGCGTCAGTCTGCCGTCAGATAAGGGGACATGTCATGAGCCACGCCGCGGCCCTGGAACGGGCCATTGCCTTTGCAGTCGCCAAGCATGCCGGCCAGGTCGACAAGGTCGGCCAGCCCTACATCCTGCACCCGCTGCGCGTGATGGGTCAGATGGAGGACGACGTCTGCCGCATCGCGGCCGTGCTCCACGACGTTGTCGAGGACTGCGACGACGTGAGCATGGCGGACATCGAGGCGCTGGACCTGCCGGCCGCGGCGGTCGAGGTGGTCGCCTTGCTGACCCACCCGGACGACGAACCCTACGAGGACTACATCGCCCGCGTCGCCGAGCATCCGGTCGCGACGCTGGTGAAGCTCGGCGATCTTCGCGACAACATGAACGTGCTGCGTCTGGCCGCGGTCACCGGTAAGGAACAGCGCCGGCTGGCACGGTATCTCAAGGCCTACCGGCACCTGACCGGCTCATCAATGCCACCGGCAGGACGCACCTAGGCCACAGCCAACCCGGCAGCATGGGGCCATTCGGTCGCCGTACCGATGCTTTCCCCTTGCAAGGTTCCGGGGCTTCGGGGCCGTGCTGCGGGCCGCCATACCCAGGGCGGCCCGCTTTTTCTTGCCCGCCCCGCCCCCTACACTGCCGCCATGAACGAGCTCTGCTTCATGCCGGCGACCGAGCTGGCGGCCGCCATCGCGCGACGCGACGTTTCCGCGCGCGAGGCGACCGACGCGGTGCTGGCGCGGATCGAGGCGACCGAGCCGATACTGAACGCGTTCGTGACGATCTGTGCGGAACGTGCGCGCGCGGAAGCCGACACCATCGACGCACGAGTGGGCCGGGGCGAAGCGGTCGGTCCGCTGGCCGGCGTGCCGCTCAGCGTGAAGGACCTCGTCAACACCGAGGGGGTGCGCACCACATTCGGCTCGGCGGTGTTCGAGCACAACGTGCCGGCGACGGACGCCATCGCGGTGGCCCGGTTGCGCGCGGCCGGCGCCGTCCTGGTCGGGAAGACCGCAACGCCGGAATTCGGCCACAAGCCTATCACCTACACGCCGCTGTTCGGCTGGACCGCGAATCCCTGGGACACATCGCGCTCGCCCGGCGGGTCCAGCGGCGGTGCCGGCGCGGCGGTGGCCGCCGGCTGCGGACCGCTGGGCCTCGGCACCGATGGCGGTGGCTCCATCCGCATCCCCGCCGCCTGTTGCGGCATCGTGGGGATGAAAGCATCGCTCGGTCTGGTCCCGCACGATCAGACGCCGGACGTGTTCAACAACCTGGCCTACTTCGGGCCGATGACGCGCACGGTGGACGACGCCGCGCTGATGCTGTCGGTGATGGCCGGTGCCGACCCGAGCGACCCGTACTCGCTACGTCTCCCCGACTTCGAGCCACCGGCGCCGCGCGACGACCTCCGCGGCCTTAGGCTGGCCTGGGCCCCGCGCCTTGGCAACGAGG
>CAZVLI010000383.1:1990-4680 GCA_964627965.1 uncultured Rhodospirillales bacterium | reverse complement strand
ACTCCTTGGCCAGGCGAAGCTGATGCAGCGAGAACTCGTAAAGATTGATGTAGGCCAGCGCCATGACGGTGATGTAGCCAGCCGCCGCCAGCATGAGCACCAGGCGCGTCGTCGGCGTCACCGGCACCAGGCGGTTCGGCAGCTCGATCCCGAGCGCGAAGGGCACGATCAGCAGCGCCAGTCCGCCAAGCAGCGCCCCGAACCCGACCGCCCTGTACCAGCCGTGAACGAAGAACACGCAGACGATGGGCACCGCCAGCGCCCAGGGCAGCGCGTAGGACTCGATACCGCCGGAGAAGAAGGCGACGTAGAAGATCAGCGCGATGAAGTGCAGCAGCGAGGCCAGCGCGACCTCTTCGTAGCGGCCGGTCCAGCGCAACAGGAACGGGAATAGAACAAACAGCCCGACACCGAACGCCAGGATCAGCACGTGAACGCTGGGACTCAGGTAGGCCAGGTACCCGGCGACGATCGCGCCGGCCGGCGGCCCGGCCACATGGCTGACCAAGAACGCTCGTATACGGCGGTTAAGCTCTTCGTTTTCCTGGTACTTTTCCGGAATGAACCAGTCCAGGAAGCCGACGAAGCGGCTAGCGATCAACGGTCGAACCGGCATCTCGCGCATTCCACATAAGCAACCCCAAACGTAAGGGCTAGCGTCGCGCCGATTCCGTTAACGAGATGTTAAGAAGCTGTTGCATTTCGGGATACATGTTTATCCCCTCTTAACCTTGCGCCCCTATTCTCAGGCCCTGATATCCGTGTCGCTTTAGGCTCGTGGCAAGCGCGAGAGGGGCCCCTGAAGGATGACCGCACACGTCACCCGGTTCGCCGGTCGCTTCGACAAGTCAGTTGACGTCTCTCTCGGCGAGCCGCTTGGTCGGCGGACGTTGCGACGCATGCCCGCGGAACTGCCGGGCCTGCAGGCACGCATCGACAGGCATGAAGCCGCCTACGGCGACGGCCACGTCACCTGCGGCCGCCAGCCGAGACCCGGCGACTTGCTGCTGAACGGCAACGACTACCTCAACCTCGGCAACGACCCGCGCCTGCGGCACGCCCAGGCCACGGCACTGGAAGACAACGCGGTCTTCATGTCCGGGGTCTATGTCCAGAACCTGTCGTCGCAGCGCAGCCTGGAACGACGCTTCGCCGACTTCCTGGATGCCGAGGACGCAGTGATCTGCCAGTCCGGCTTCGCCGCCAACGAAGGCCTGATCCAGGCGCTGGCCGACGAGCACACACCGGTCTACATCGACCACTTCGCGCACGCCTCGTTGTGGCAGGGCGCGCTGACGGCGCGCGCGCCGGCCCACGCGCTGCGTCACAACGACCCCGAACATCTGCGCCAGCTCGCCCGCCGCCACGGGCCGGGCGTGGTCTGCGTCGACGCGCTCTACTCGGTCAGCGGCGACTTCTGCCGGCTGGAGGAGATCGTCGAGGTCTGCGAGGACGAGGGCTGCACGCTGGTGGTCGATGAATCGCACAGCGTCGGCACCGTCGGGGTCGACGGCGAGGGCCTTGTCGGCGCGCTCGGGCTGATCGACCGTGTCCCCTACCGCGTTTTCAGCCTGTCCAAGGCCTTCGTCGGTCGTGGCGGCCTGATCGCCGCCTCGTCGCGTTTCGTCGACTATTTCCGCTACGAGTCGCGGCCGGCGATCTTCAGCTCCGCCGTCCTGGCCTCCGACCTCGCTCGGTTCCGCGCCGCGCTGGACGCCGTGGAACAGGCCGGCATCGGCCGCGTCCGGCTGATCGAGTTGGCCACCCGGCTGCGCAACGGCCTGGCCCGCCTCGGCTACGACACCAGCCCGTCGGAGAGCCAGGTCATCCCGCTCACCGCCGGACCGGAGGATCGCACCGCGGTGCTGCGCGAGGCCTTGGAGAGTCGCGGCGTCTTCGGCGCCGTGTTCTGCGCCCCGGCGACGCCGAAGAACCGCTCCTGCGTGCGCCTGTGCGTGCACACCGGCCTGACCCGTGACGACATCGACAAGGTGCTCGACGTCTGCGCCGAGATCCGCGACATCGTGCGCCCGCAGGACTGGCCGGTGCTGGCTCGCAACGGCCGGCGCCGCCCCCGCCCCGCCAACGCCGCGCTCAACGTCGTCGCCTGAGCCTCAGCGCCGCCGACCGACCGTGACCAGGTAGTCGCGGCGTACGCGCAAGCCCAGCTCCGTCGCGTAGTGCCGGTGGTAGTCGTCCACCGCCTGCTTGAACGCCCCACGGCGCGTCTCGTCCAGCGCCTGTGTCACTGCCCGCACCGGCCCGAAGCCGCGCTGATACCAGTCCCAGATGTCATCGACGCCGTCGTAGTAGGCGTTGTTCTCGCCCAGCTCGAAGCTCAGCTCGAACGCATCGCCCAGCAGGCGGCGCAGTTCGGCAGGTTCGCCCCAGTTCATCGGCGAGGCCGCCGGCGGCGGCGCATCGTCGAACTGGCCGATGACGCCGAAGAACTCGGCCACCGCGCCACCGGGCACCCAGCCGGCGATGACCAGGCGCCCGCCGGGCTTCAGCACGCGCGCCAGTTCGGCCGCCGCCTTCGCCTGGTCGGCCGCGAACATCACGCCGAATGTCGAGATCACCCGATCGAAACTGGCGTCCTCGAACGGCAGTGCCTCGGCATCGGCCCGTCTGAACGCGACCGCCGGCGTGACATGCGCCGACAGATGTTTCGCGGCGGCCAGCAGTTCGTC
>CAZVLI010000383.1:0-1980 GCA_964627965.1 uncultured Rhodospirillales bacterium | reverse complement strand
GAGATGTCGACGCCCGTCACCGCCGCGCCGTAGCGGGCGACGTTGCGGGCCGACCAGCCCGTGCCGGTGGCCACGTCGAGGACCTTATCGCCCGGCCTGGCGTTGAGCCGTTGCGCGGCGTGGCCGAGCGCGTCGGCGATGGCGAAGCTGACGTCGTCGTAGTCGGCGCCGACAAGGCCCCACATCCGGGCGGCGGCCTCGTGGTGCGGCTGAATGGTCTCGCGCGGTGCGTTCATCTCGCTCTCCCGTGGCGGCGATCGATGCCACGACGCCACCACGCCCGCGCCCGGCGAAACAGTCCACAATGTGTAGTATCCGCGTCCCCGACGCGCGGCTAACGTCACCCGATCAGCGAAGGAGGTTTGCGATGAAGAGCTACGGCCAGTTCTGCCCGGTCGCCAAGGCCGCCGAGATCTTCTGCGAGCGTTGGACGCCGCTGATCCTGCGCGACCTGGCCGGCGGCAGCACCCGCTTCTCCGAACTGCAACGCGGCGTGCCCCTGTGTTCCCCGACGCTGCTATCGCGGCGCCTGAAGCAGCTCGAAGCGGAAGGCATCGTCGAGCGCCGGCGGTCGCAAAGCGGCAACGCCTGGACCTACCACCTCACCCCGGCCGGCGAGGAGTTCGCGCCGATGATCGTGGCGCTCGGCGTGTGGGGCCAGCGCTGGACCCGCCGCGACCTGGAAGAGCACGAGATGGACCTCGGCCTGCTGGTCTGGGCCTTCGAGAAGGACGCGCACCCGGAAGCCTTCGGCGACCGCCGCTGCATCGTGCAGATCACCTTCACGGACCAGCCCGCGCACAAACGCAACTGGTGGTACCTGAACAAGGACGGCGCCTGCGAACTCTGCATCGAGCCGCCGGACAGCGACATCGACCTGCACGTGCGCGCCGATCTGGCGACGCTGATCTACGTGTGGCGCGGCGATCTCTCCGTCGGCCAGGCGCTCAAGTCGGACCGCCTGGAGCTCGACGGCGCCGGCTGGGCTCGCCGCGCGTTCCCCAAATGGCTCGGCATCGCCGTCATCGCCGACGTCAAGTCGGCGCGCGCGGCTTAGTTAACAATACCTGTCGATGGATTTGACAGCGATACGGCGCATTAATGGAAACAGATATGTAAGCGATTGAAAAATAATAGAAAATAGACCGGCATCGATATTGCTTAACACATGGCGTGCTTTCTCGGGAGTTTTGCTATGAGCATTAAGCAAGTTCTCGGTATCGCGATGATCGCGGGGACGACGCTGGCAGCATTGCCAGCGGCCGCGGTCACAATCGTGACGCCGAACCAAAACGCAGCCACGGAGGGCGACAGCAACAACGCGTTCCCCTTCAACACCGGCGACATGCGTTACCAGCAGATCTATGACGCCTCGCTGTTCAGCGGCCAGAGCGGCACCATCGATCAGCTGCTGTTCCGGGTCGACGACGGCGACGGCTCGTTCGGACCGACCAACTTCGACATCGAGATTCGGCTGTCGCACACCACTGCGACACCGGCGACGATGAGCACCACCTTCGCCAACAATATCGGCGGCGACGAAACCCTGGTG
The DNA here is from genome assembly GCA_964627965.1 of uncultured Rhodospirillales bacterium. Lineage (GTDB taxonomy): Bacteria > Pseudomonadota > Alphaproteobacteria > JAVKFY01. The sequence continues at coordinate 428 of CAZVLI010000383.1, read as the reverse complement.
CTGGATGCGGTCATCTCGCTCTCGGGCACCGGCGGTACCGGCCCGAACCCGTTCGACATCGTCGTCGATATCGACGACCTGTTTGTCTACAACGGCACCGACAACCTTTTGGTCGACATCCTCAACATCAGCGGCAGTTCCGGCCAGCAGCTGGACTCGGTCCGCAACACGGCTGGCTCCGAGCTGGTCCAGCGGGTCTACAACACCAACCCGAACGCCACCACCGGATCCATCGGCGGCGGCGGCAACAATGACCGAGGTCTGGTGACCGCCTTCGTTTTCGCCAATGGCGGCGGTGGTGGTGGCGGCGGAGGCGGCGGCGACGTGCCAGAGCCGGCGACGCTGCTGCTGCTGGGTGCCGGTCTCGGCGCGCTGGGCGTGGCCCGGCGCCGCGCCAAGGCCTGACACCGAGCCTGATACAGCTTCGA
>CAZVLI010000382.1:0-4687 GCA_964627965.1 uncultured Rhodospirillales bacterium | reverse complement strand
GGCGACTGGCTGGCCGGTCGCCTCGCCGACCTGCTGGGCAAGCCATCGCGCATCCTCGTGCTCGGCCTCACCTTCAAGGAGAACGTGCCCGACCTGCGCAACACCAAGGTCGTCGATCTGGTCGACGGTCTGGTGCGGCGCTACCACGAGGTCGACGTGCACGATGCCATGGCCGATCCGGCCGAGGCCAAGGCGCACTACGGTATCGATCTGCTGACCGGACCGCTGTCCGACTTGTCTGGCTATGACGCCGTTGTCGGCACGGTGCCGCACCAAGCCTATGCCGCGCTCGACGGCGCCGGCCTCGCCGCCCTGCTGACGCCCGATGGCCTGGTCGCCGACGTGAAAGGCATGTGGCGCGCGGTCGCGCTACCCGACGGCCTGCGACGCTGGCAGTTCTAGCGCGCTACTTGGCGGCCTGATCGTCGGCCGTCCAGGCGTATTTCGAGAACACCTTGTCGACCGCCACGTCGGTGACGTGGTCGGTGTAGTTCGACAGCGTCTTGAACGACGCCGCCAGCACCACCTCCAGCGCCGTGCGTTTCGTGTAGCCCGCCGCCAGCAACGCGTCGAGGTCGGCGCCGTCGACCCAGCCGCGCTTGCGCACGACCGTTTCGGCGTAGGCTCGCAGCGTCTGCAGCTTAGCGTCGTCGATCGTGCGCGCGTTCCGCAACGCGTCGAGCATCTCCGCGGGCATGCCGGCGCGCGCCGACACCGTGCTTTGCGAGGCCATGCAGTAGCGGCAGCCGTTCTCGCGGTTGATCGCCAGCAGCACCACGTCGCGTTCCAGCGGCGTGAGGTCGGTGTTCGCCCACAGCCCGCTCAGCGCCTGGTAGGCGGCCAGCAACTCCGGCGACTCCGCCATCGCGCCCATCATGTTGGGCACGAACTTGTAGCCGTCGAGATACTTCTGCAGCAGGGGCCGCGCCGCTTCCGGCGCGGTCTCCACGTCGTAGACCGTGAAACCGCTCATGGTGCCGCGCCGGGGCAGCAGGCGGTGTCCTGGCACGCGGACGGCGCCGGTTCCGTCTGCTCGTCGGCTTCGGCAACCGGGATCTCCCCGGTGGTGTGGAAGGTCTCCCACGTCAGGCCTTGCGGGTCCTGCGCCCAGGCCTTGTCCGACACATGATAGCAACAGTGCGCCTGGGTCTGCTCCAGGAGCGGCTGCTCGGCCGACTTCAGCCGGGCGGCGACCTCGTCCAGCTCATCGTCGCTGTCGACCTGGATGCCGAGGTGACGGACGCCGCGGTTGGCCGCGGCCTCGTTGATCACGAAGTTGACCCGGGGGTCGTCCAGGAACCACTTGGCGTAGCCCGGTCGCTCGGTCGTCGGCCCGGTGCCGAACAGGGTGGTGTAGAAGCCCACCGATCCGGCAAAGTCTTCAGCAGCAATCGATACGTGCAGGCGCTTCATCGTCTGGCTCTCCTGGTTCGGCGCGGGACTCCGGCCCGCGACAGCAGTTCTCGGTGAGGTATCCCAGCAGCCGTTGCATGGCCGAGTAGCCGGCCACGTAGATCACCGACCGGCCCTGGCGACGCTGCGCCACCAGCCCGGCCTGGCGCAGTTCCTTCAGGTGGAAGGAGGCCGTCGGCGCGGCCAGCCCCAGGTGCTCGGCGATCTCGCCCGCCGCCATCCCCGTCGGCCCGGCGCGCACCAGCAACCGGAACATGTCCAGCCGGGTCTCCTGCGCCAGCGCGGCAAGGATGTTGATGGCCTCGTCCTTTTCCATGATTCCATATTTATTGAAGTATTGAATCGAATCAACCCCACAAAACACAAACCGGGCCGCGGCTGCTGCCGCGACCCGGTCCTCGGGTTCGAAAAGGGGCGTGCGACGCTACTCGACCTTGAAGGCCTCGGCCGCCATCTTGTCGCCCATCATCGAGGGCGTATCGACGGTGGTGGAACCCTCGCCGAAGTCGTAGGTGCCGTTGCCGTTGGTCTCGTCGTGCAGCATCACGACGTAGTCCTTGCCGGACTTAGCGCCGCCCTCGACGCGCACCATCACGTTGACGTTCTCGCCGGCCTTCACCGGCGTGTGGCCGATCGAGCCAGGTACCACCGGCTGGCCGTCGGAACCCACGGCATGGATCACCAGATAGCCGTCCTTGGCCGCCATCACCTTGGCGAAAACGAAGCTCTCGCCCTCGATGGAGACGTTCTTGGCGTCGATCATCGGCCCGCCGGCGTGGCTGGCGGCCTGCGCGGCGAGGGACAGGGTCAGGCCACCGGCGAGCGCGCCGGCGGCGATCAGAGCTGTGCGTAACATGGTCAACCTCCTGGCGGGCGGACACGCCACCCGCGAAAGCGAAGCACCCGTCGGGTGCGGACGCGACTTCATGTAACGCGGCCGTGTGACCGAAACAGACGGTGGTCGATGACAATTTTCGTGCGATCAGCTCGGGCGTAGCACCGACTTACGTCCAGTCGGCAGCGCCTCGACGACGCCGCCTTCGCCCAGCGACATGTTGGCCAGCGTGCGGTCGTGGTGCGCGATGCGCCAGCTCAGCATCGCCTGCGCGCAACGCAGGACATCGCCGGCACGCGCCGGATCGCCGGCCAGGTCGCGCAACTCGTCCGGATCGGCGGCGAGGTCGAAGTAGAGCGGCAGCAGGCCGGTGAAGTGCACGTACTTCTCGCGCGCCGTCCGCAGCACCGTGAGGTTGCACAGATCCGGCGGCAGATCGAAATGGCGCTCGGCAACGCCGTCGCGCGGATCGCGGAAGTCGAACTCCCAGTGCGCCGCGTCACGCCACTCGCCCGGGGTCTCGCCACGTAGCCACGGCGCCAGCGAACGCCCATCGACCTGCGTCGGCACCGGCAGGCCCGCGTGTTCCAGCAGTGTCGGCATCAAGTCGACCGACTCGGTGAAGGCATCGACCGTGCCGCGCGCCACGCCCGGCCCGCGCACGATCAGCGGGATATGGAAGGCTTGGTCGAAGTAGCCGGCCTTGCCCATCAGGTGGTGGTCGCCCAGCATCTCGCCGTGGTCGGAGGTCATCACCACCAGCGTCTCGTCCAGGTCGATGGCCTCGAAAAGCCGCGCCAGCTCGGCGTCCACCTTCTCGATCAGCCCGTAGTAGATCGCGCGCGCCTGCGCCACGTCGGCATCGCACAGCTCCGAAACCAGCCCGTCGGCGGCGAAGAAGTCGCGACAGTCGCGGCGCGACAGCAGCGCCGCCAGGAACGGATGCTGCGCGCCCTCCTCGGCTGGCGAGGCGGCGCGGCGCGGCGGCGGACATGCCGCCGGGTCGCAAGCGGTGTTGTACGGCGCCGGCGCGATCCACGGCGGGTGCGGGCGCAGCAGCGACACGTGCGCGAACCAGCCACGCTCGCGCCCTCGCAACCAATCGACCGCAGCATCGACCACGAAGCGAGTGATCGAATGCTCGGCCGTAAAGATCGGTGGGCGGTTGTCGAGCTTGCGTCCTGGCGAGAGATCGCCCGGCACCGGATCGAAGATGCGCGGATAGGACAGGTTCTCGGCCGGATAGCCCTTGGCCCGCAACCATTCGAGCCACGGCCCGCTGGCCTCGTCGATCTGCAACCCGGCGTCGAACCCCGGCAGCAAACCCTCGTAGGTCGTCAGGCGCGGATCGGCCGGGTCGAGCCCGCGTGGATCCGCCGACGTATCGGTGTAGCCGAACAACGTCGGATCGTAGCCGGCGTGCCGCATCTCCTTCGCCAGGTTGGTGAAACGCGCGTCCAGCGGCGTGCCATTGGTGACCGAGCGATGGTTGCAGGCGTACATGCCGGTCAGCAACGAAGCCCGCGACGGCCCGCACGGCGAGGCGACGCTGTAATGCCGCGTGAACCGCGTTCCCTCTGCCGCCAGCCGGTCGAAGGTCGGCGTGCGCAGCAGCGGATGGCCGGCGACGCCGAGACAGTCGGCGCGCCACTGGTCGGCGGTGATCATCAGGATGTTCTTGTCGGGCATGGCGCGGCAGTGTGCCACAGCCGTCCGGTCGCTGGCATGACACGCGGGCATTGCCCCGGTCCGCATTTGTGCTAGTCATCCTGCATGACCCGATCCGCCGCCATCGCCAACGCCGAGGCGTATTTCGACAGCGGCCAGTTCGTCGCCGACCTGGCCCGTCGCGTCGCCATTCCGTCGACCAGCCAGGAACCGGATTTCCGCCCTGCGCTGTACGAGTATCTCGACAAGGAGATGCGCGCGACGCTGGAGGCGATGGGCTACGAGTGCGCCCTGCACGAGAATCCGATTGAGGGCGGCGGCCCGGTGCTGATCGCCGAACGGCACGAGGGCGACGACCTGCCGACGGTGCTGACCTACGGCCACGCCGACACCGTGCGCGGCCTCGACGAGCAGTGGCGCGACGGCCTCAAGCCCTGGGAACTGGTGCAGGAAGGCGACCGCCTCTACGGCCGCGGCACCGCCGACAACAAGGGCCAGCACTCGATCAACATCGCCGCCATCGACGCGGTGCTGAAGGCGCGCGGCCGGCTCGGCTTCAACTCCCGCATCTTCCTGGAGACGTCGGAGGAGACCGGCAGCCGGGGCCTGCGCGAGACCGCCGATACGCACCGTGAGGCACTGAAGGCCGACGTGCTGATTGGCTCCGACGGCCCGCGCCTGGTGCCCGGCGAGCCGACCATCTTCATGGGCACGCGCGGCGCGATGAACTTCACCCTGTCGCTCGACCTGCGCGAGGGCGGCCACCATTCC
>CAZVLI010000381.1:0-4693 GCA_964627965.1 uncultured Rhodospirillales bacterium | reverse complement strand
TGGCCTCGACCTCGTCGTCGTCCTTCAGCGGCGCCGCGTCGGCGCTTTGCCGCACATCGGCGCCCTGCTGATAGATCGCCTGGTTCAGCCACGCGCCGAGCGTCATGCCGGCATTGGCCGCGGCCGCCTTCGCGGTCTCGCGCGCGGCCGGCTCCACCCCCTTCACGCTCCAGGGCTGGGTGGTCTTCTTGGCGTCATCGTCGGACATCGGAATCGTCGAATGATACGCCGCTCAGGCCGCGGCCGCACCCCGTACGAGGTCGATTGCCGCCTCGGCCAGCCGCTCCGGCGCGATCTCCAGAAGCTGCTCCAGCGGGCGGGCATAGGCGATGGGCGCGCGCGGCGACCCGACCCGGCGCACCGGCGCCTTCAGTTCGCGGCCCAGTGCCTCCGCCGCCGTCGCCGCCACCTCCGCGCCGAAGCCACCGACCTGTACCGCCTCCTGCGCCACCAGCAGCCGGCCGGTGCGCTTCACCGACGCAAACACGGTCTCCTGGTCCCAAGGCCATAGCGTGCGCAGGTCGATAACTTCCACCGACACGCCCTGCGCGTCGGCCAGCGTCGCGGCCTCCAGAGCCGTGTGCACCGAGCGCGACCAGGTGACGACGGTGACGTCGCCGCCTTCGCGCACCACGTTCGCCTTGCCCAGCGGCACCAGGTGGTTGGGATCGTCCGGTACGTCGCCCGCGAGCGGCCACAGTCCCTTGTGCTCCATGTAGACGACCGGGTCGTCGGCTCGGATCGCGGACTTCAGCAGGCCGTGGTTGTCGGCCGGTGTCGCCGGGCAGACCACGACCAGGCCCGGGATGTGGACATACCAGGCCTCAAGCGACTGCGAGTGTTGCGCCGCCGAGGAGCGCCACATGCCGATCGGCTGGCGCACCACCAGCGGCACCCGGGCCTGGCCGCCGAACATGAACCGCGCCTTCGCCGCCTGGTTCACCAGTTCGTCGACTGCGCACAGTGCGAAGTCGGAGAACCGCATCTCCACGACCGGCCGCGTGCCGACCAGTGCCGCGCCGGTGGCCGCGCCCATGATCGTGGCTTCCGAGATCGGGGTGTCGGCGATCCGGTCCGGTCCGAACTCGTCGACCAGCCCCTTGTACTGACCGAACACGCCGCCGCGCCCCAGGTCCTCGCCCAGCGCCCAGACATTCGGGTCGCGGCGCATTTCCTCCGCCAGCGCCCGGGCCGAGGCTTCGATGTAGGTCAGCCCGCCCATGCCGGCGCTCCGATGTCCTGGATGTCGTCATAGGCGCGCGGCGCGGCGGGGAAGGGTGCCGCCTGCGCCGTTGCCACCGTGCCGTCGATCTCGGCCTTGGCCGCCGCGTCGATGGTCGCGACGTCGACTCCGGCGTCCGCCAGCATCTTCGCCACGGTCGCCTTCGGGTCCTCGGCCCAGTGCGCCTCGACCTCCTCGGCCGGGCGATAGGGCGCCGGGTCGGCGGCGGTGTGACCCTTCAACCGATAGGTCTTGGCCAGCAGGAACTCCGGCCCGCCGCCGGCGCGCATCCGCGCCACGCAGGCCGCGACGGCTTCGTCCACGGCCAGCACGTCGTTGCCGTCGACCTCCTGGGCACGAACCCCCAGCGCCTCGGCGCGCGCGACCGGCCCGGGTCCGCCGGTCACCGCGTCGGTCCGCGTGGTGGAAGCGAAACCGTTCGACTCGCAAACGAACAGCACCGGCAGCTTGAAGATCGTCGCCCAGTTGAGACCTTCCAGGAACGGACCCCGGTTGATCGCGCCGTCGCCGAAGAAGCAGACCACGACCCGGTCCGAGCCTTGCAGCTTGGCGCCGTGTGCCGCGCCGACCGCGATTGGAATGCCGGCGGCGACGACGCCGTTCGCGCCCAGCATGCCGACCTTGAAGTCGGCGATGTGCATCGAACCGCCCTTGCCGCCGCAGGTACCGCCCTCGCGGCCGAACAGCTCCAGCATCATCGCGCCGGGATCGGTGCCCTTGGCGATGCTGTGGCCGTGGCCGCGGTGCGTGGTGGTGATCTGGTCGTCGGCGGTGAGGTTCGCGCACACGCCCGACGCAATCGCCTCCTGGCCGATGGACAGGTGCACCGCGCCGGTCACGAGGCCATCCTTGGACGCCTGCTCGGCGGCTTCCTCGAAGGCGCGGATGCGGGCCATGGTGCGGTAGTGCGCGGTCAGGCGCGGTATGTCGATGTTGCGTCGGTCGGTCATGGATGGCGCTTGTGCTTGTGGCGGGCAGGCCGACCTTGTATCGCTTTGCCCAACCGGTCAACGGGAGGAAACATGAACGCGCAAGCGCCAGTCCTGCTCGCGGATACCGTGACCAAGCTGGGTCCGGAACACGCCGGCTGCGTCCTGGTCGGCGGCAGCCACGGCGGCCGCTATGCCGGCTACCTTGCCGCCAAGGCCGGTGTGCGGGCGGTGATCCTCTGCGACGCGGGCGTCGGCAAGGATGACGCGGGTATTGGCTCGCTCGCCGACATGGACGGGCTCGGCCGCCCGGCGGCGACGGTCGCGAACGACAGCGCGCGCATAGGTGACGCCGACGACATGATGGCGCGCGGTCGCATCAGCCATGTGAACGACGCCGCCGCAAAGCTGGGTTGCAAGGCCGGCATGGCAACGGCGGATTGCGCCGAGGCGATGCGCGCCGCGGCGGACCCGGCCGGCAGCCCCGAGCCCGTTTCCGAGGGCCGTTTCCTGCTGCGCGAGGGCGCTGTGAAGGTCTGGGGCCTGGACAGTGCCTCGCTGGTGCGCCCCGACGATGCCGGCCAGGTCGTCGTTTGCGGCAGCCATGGCGCGCTGTTGCCCGGCGGCCCCGGCAAGGCGCTGGCGGTCGATGCGCTGGTGGCTGTGTTCCACGACGCCGGCGTTGGCATTGACGGCTGCGGCATCACCCGCCTGCCGGCGCTAGATACGCGCGGCATCGTCGGAGCCACCGTCGATGGCGCCACCGCCCGTATCGGCGACGCCAAGTCCCTTTGGGAAACCGGCGTGCTGAGCCACGTCAATGAATGTGCGAAGGCCATCGGCGCCAGCCCGGGCATGACCGTGCAAGCCTTCGCCGACCTCGTCTTGAAGAACCAGGAGTGAACCCGATGTCCGACGCCCAAGCCAACAAGCCGGCGCAACCGATGACCGGCGGCCGTGCCCTGGCCGAAATGCTGCGCCTGCACGAGGCCGGGCCGATGTTCGGCATGGGTGGCTTCCAGCTGCTGCCGTTCTACCACGCCGTCGCCGAGACCGGGTTGCAGCACACGCTGATCAACGACGAGCGCTGCGGCGTATTCGCCGCTGATGCCTGGGCGCGCGTGACCGGGCGGCCGGGCGTGTGCGACGCGACGCTGGGCCCGGGCGCCACCAACCTGGCCACCGGCCTGGTCGAATCGCTGAACGCAGGCGTGCCGATGGTGGCGATCATCGGCGACACCAACCGCGACCATTCCTGGAAGAACATGACGCAGGAGGCGAAGCAGGCCGAGATCCTCGCGCCCGCCGTGAAGGAAGTGATCCGCGTCGAGCGCATTCACCGCATCCCGGAACTCGTGCGACGGGCCTATCAAGTTGCGACCAGCGGCCGCGCCGGCCCGGTCCTGCTCGACGTGCCGGAGGACGTCGCGCATGGCGAGTACGAGTTCACCGATGCCGAGCTCTACGCCGACACGGTGAACCGCTCGATCCCGGCCTACCGCACGCGCCCGGACCAGAAGTCGCTGGAACAGGCCGCCGCGCTGCTGCGCAAGGCGGAACGGCCGGTGATCCTCGCCGGCGGCGGCGTGCACCTCTCCGGCGCGCAGGAGACGCTGCAACGCTTCGCCGAGCGTTTCGACATGCCGGTCGCGCATACGCTGTCCGGCAAGGGCTCGATCCCGTGCCAGCATCCGTGGTCGCTGGGCCTGTTCGGCCGCTACAGCCGCATCGCCAACGACGTGCTGGAGGACGCCGACTGCATTCTGGTCATCGGTTGCAAGATGGGTGAGATCGCGACCCAGCGCTACACGCTGCCGAAGCCGGGCATCCCGCTGATCCACCTCGACATCATGGCCGAGGAGATCGGCCGCTGCGTGCCGGCGGATGTGCCGCTGTGGGGCGATTGCCTCGCCGGTCTGGAGGACCTAGCCGACGCCATCGGCGTGAAGCAGGACCGGCCCGACTACCGCAAGGAAGTCGAGACCCGCATGGCCAAGTGGCGCGAGGAGGTGCGCGAGCGGCTCGAGTCCGACGAAGTGCCGGTGTCGATGGCGCGCATGTGCCACGAGCTCACCAACCTGTTGCCGGAGGAGGCCATCGTCGTCGCCGACGGCGGTTTCGCGGCGCACTGGACCGGCCTGCTGTGGGAGACCAAGGTGGCCGGGCGGCATTACATCGCCAATCGCGGCTTCGCCTCGATCGGCTATGGCCTGCCGGGCTCGATGGGCGCGCAGCTCGCCGCGCCGGATCGGCCGGTGGTCGGCATCACCGGCGACGGTGGCTTCAACATGATGATCGGCGAGCTGGAGACGGCCAAACGCCTGGGAACCCCGTTCACGCTGATCATCGTGAACAACGCGGCCTCGGGCTACGTGAAGGCGTTGCAGCAGGCGCTGTTCGGCGGCCACTTCCAGTCGTCGGACCTGGGCGATCTGAACTATGCCGAGCTGGCCAAGGGCTTCGGCTGCCACGGCATCCGCGTGGAGCATCCGAGCCAGCTCGCGGCGGCCGTGCAGGAAGG
>CAZVLI010000380.1:0-4700 GCA_964627965.1 uncultured Rhodospirillales bacterium | reverse complement strand
CGAGTACGCGATGCGCGGCGGCATCGTCGACATCTTCCCGCCGGGCGTGGAGGCGCCCCATCGCCTGGACCTGTTCGGCGACACGCTGGAAGGCATTCGGGTTTTCGATCCGCTGACCCAGCGCACGACCGGCACGGCTCAGCGGCTTGAGATGATCCCGGTCAGCGAATTCGGCCTGGATGAGGACACCATCGCCCGCTTCCGGCGCGCCTACCGCGAGATGTTTGGTGCCGTCACCGACGCCGACCCGCTGTACGAAGCGGTCAGCGAGGGCCGCAAGCACATCGGCATGGAACACTGGCTGCCGCTGTTTCACGAGCGCCTCGACACGCTGTTCGATTATCAACCCGAGGCGCTGATCAGCCGCGACCACCAGGCCGAGGAGGCTGTAACCGCGCGTCTGGAGCAGATCCACGAGCATTACGATGCCCGCGTCGAGGGCCTGAAGGTCGAGTCCGACGCGCCGCCCTACAAGCCGCTGCCGCCGGAGCGGCTCTACCTGACCGAGGCCGACTGGCAACGCGCGCCGGGCGACCGCCGCGTCGTTACTTTCTCGCCTTTCCAGGCGCCGGCGAGCGCGTCGAATGTCGATGCCGGCGGTCGCCTGGGGCGCAACTTCGCGGCCGAGCGGGCGCAGTCCGACGTCAACGTGTTCGACGCCCTGGCGGCGCTGCTGTCGGCGCGCGTGACCGACGGCAAGCGCTGCCTGATCACGGCGCTGTCGAACGGCGCCGCCGACCGCCTGGCGCTGCTGCTCGCCGACCACGGCATCGACCGCGTGGTCCGGGTCGACGGCTGGGCGGAAGCCAGCGCCGCGCCGACCGCGACCGTCGGCCTCGCGGTCCTGAACCTGGAGCATGGTTTCGAGGACGACGGGCTGACGGTCGTCAGCGAGTCCGACCTGTTGGGCGACCGTCTCACGCGCGACAGTCGGCGGCGCCGGCGTGCGGAGAACTTCCTGACCGAGGCGTCGGCGCTGTCGCCGGGCGACCTCGTCGTCCACGTTGAGCACGGCATCGGACGCTACGTCGATCTGGTGACCCTGGATGTCGGCGGCGCGCCGCACGACTGCGTCCAGCTCACCTACGAGGGCGGCGACAAGCTCTACGTCCCGGTCGAAAACATCGAGGTCCTGACCCGCTACGGCGACGAGGACAGCGCGGCCACGCTCGACCGCCTCGGCGGCGGCGCCTGGCAGGCGCGCCGCTCCAAGCTGAAGCAGCGTATCCGCGACATGGCCGACGAGCTGATCCGCATCGCCGCCGCCCGCGCGGTGCGTGAGGCGCCGCGCGTGACGCCGCCGGAGGGACTGTTCGACGAGTTCTGCGCCCGCTTCCCGTTCGAGGAGACCGAGGACCAGCAGCGTGCCATCGACGACGTGCTGGATGACCTCGCGGTCGGCCGGCCGATGGACCGCCTGGTCTGCGGCGACGTCGGCTTCGGCAAGACCGAGGTGGCGCTGCGCAGCGCCATGGCGACGGTGCTGTCCGGTGGACAGGTCGCCGTGGTCACGCCGACGACGCTGCTCTGCCGCCAGCACTTCCAGACCTTCGTGGAACGGTTCCGCGGCTTGCCGGTCAAGGTGCGCCAGCTCTCTCGTCTGGTCTCGACCAAGGAGGCGTCGGAGACCCGCGCCGGACTGGGCGATGGCACTGTCGATATCGTCGTCGGTACCCACGCGCTGCTCAGCAAGCGCATCACCTTGAAGCGACTGGTGCTGCTGATCGTCGACGAGGAGCAGCACTTCGGCGTCAAGCACAAGGAGCGCCTGAAGCAGCTTCGCGCCGACGTTCACGTCCTGACGCTTTCCGCCACGCCGATCCCGCGGACGCTGCAACTGGCGATGAGCGGGGTGAAGGACCTGAGCCTGATCGCGACGCCGCCGGTCGACCGGCTCGCCGTGCGGACTTTCGTGATGCCGTTCGATCCCGTGGTCGTGCGCGAGGCGATCCTGCGCGAGCACTATCGCGGCGGTCAGTGTTTCTATGTCGTGCCGCGCATCCAGGACCTGGAGGAGGTCGCCGACTTCCTTCGCCGCAACGTGCCCGAGGTGAAGTTCGCCAGCGCTCATGGCCGCATGAGCCCGACCGAGCTCGACGCGGTGATGACCAGTTTCTACGAGGGCCAGGTCGGCGTGCTGCTGTCGACCACGATCATCGAGAGCGGCCTCGACATTCCGACCGCCAACACCCTGATCGTGCATCGCGCCGATATGTTTGGGCTGGCGCAGCTCTATCAGCTTCGCGGACGCGTCGGGCGCTCCAAGCTGCGGGCCTATTCCTATTTCACCTGGCCCGCGCGCAAGCCGCTGTCGGTGACTGCCGAGAAACGCCTCAAGGTCTTGCAGACGCTCGACACGCTGGGCGCTGGCTTCTCCCTCGCCAGCCACGACCTCGACATTCGCGGCGCTGGCAATCTGCTGGGCGAGGAGCAGTCGGGCCACATCCGCGAGGTCGGCCTGGAGCTCTACCAGCAGATGCTGGAAGAGGCGGTCGCCGCCGCGCGCGGTCAGGACGACACGGCCGGCGAGCACGACTGGTCGCCGCAGATCGCCATCGGCACGGCGGTGCTGATCCCGGAAGACTACGTGTCGGACCTCGACGTGCGTATGAGCCTCTACCGGCGCATCGCCACCCTGGAGGGCCGCGACGAGATCGACGGTTTCGCCGCCGAACTGATCGATCGGTTCGGCCCGCTGCCAGACGAGGTCGACCACCTGCTGCGCATCGTCGCCGTGAAGCAGGCCTGCCGCGCCGCCAACATCGACAAGGTCGAGGCGGGTCCGAAGGGCGCGACGCTGTCCTTCCGCAACGATCGCTTCGACAATCCAGCCGGACTGGTGACCTTCATCAACGAGCAGTCCGGCACGGCCAAGCTGCGCCCGGATCACAAGCTCGTCTATCGGCGCGACTGGGAAACGCCGGCGGATCGGTTGAAGGGAGTGGAGGCGCTATCGCGCCGGCTGGCCGACCTGGCTCAGTCGGCGGCGGCGCCCTCGGCGGCCTGAGCCGCCTCCGCGCCACTGGTCAGGTCAAAGACGTGGACCAGCACCGTCGGATCCTGCGCGCCTGAAACCGCGTACTTGCCGTCGATGATGAAGCACGGCACGCCGTTGATGCCCATCTTGCGGGCGACGATTTCCTCGTCGCGCACCAGGTCGGCGTCGGCGTCGGCGCGGAACAGGTCGGCGACGAGGTCGGCATCCATGCCGCATTCCTCGGCGATCTTGAGCAGCTCGGACTGATCGCCGACATCGACGCCGTCGATGAAGTAGCGGTGAAACAGCCGCTCGACCACCTTGTCCTGTACCCCGGCCGACGCCGCCCAGCGCACCAGGCGATGCGAGTCGAAGGTATTGGGCTGGCGCTGGATCACGGAGAAGTTGAAGTCGAGGTCTTCCTCGCGCCCGGCTTGCAGCACCGCGCTGTAGACCCGCGACGCCCGGTCGGTGCCGCCGAACTTGGCATGCAGGTAGTCGTCGCGCGTCATGCCGCCGGCCGGCAGGTCGGGGTTGAGCTGAAACGGCCGCCACGATGTCTGGTACTGGTAGAGCGGGCGCTCGGCGATCGCCTTCTCCAGCCGGCGCTTACCGATGTAGCACCAGGGACAGACGGTGTCGGAGACGATGTCGATATGGATCATGCTGACTCGGCCCGCGCGTCCGCCAACTATATCTGAGAACGGGCGCGGGCGATCAAGGACTCTGCGGTGTCATCTTCGGCCAGCGTGGCGCAGCCTGCATTGAGGTTCACCGAAACCGGGTCGTTCAGCCGCGGCACCGAGAAGTCGGTGAAGTTGATCACCCCGGCGATGCGCTGCAGCACGTGCAGGCCATCTTCGTAGGTGGTGTCGGGCAGGACGACGCAGAAATCGTCGCCGCCGTAGCGGGCCGGCAGGTCCTCAGCGCGCACCAGGTTGCCGATCATCTCGCCGACCTGGCGGATCACGAAGTCGCCGCCGATGTAGCCCAGCGTCTGGTTCAGCACCGCCATGTGGAAGATATCGAAATAGCCGACCGACAGTGTCCGGCCGCGCATGCGCGCATCGTCGATCCGCTTGCCCAGGTGGGCGTGCAGGAAGCCGTGGTTGTAGAGGCCGGTCAGGCTGTCCGACGTGGCGAAGTGGCGGGCCTCGCGATACTGCTCCTGCATCGCGTAGCGGTAGCGCTGCTGGCGCACCAAGGCGGCGGTGCGGAAGGCGAGCTCGTTGCCGGCGCTGCGCGGCGCCACGACCTCGGAGACGCCGTGTCGGAACGGCCTTTCGAGGTCTTCCAGCTCGTCGAGCATCAGGATCGGCAGGTTGTAGAGCCGCGGGTTGGCGCGCGCATCGGCACTAAAGGTCAGGAAGTCCTCCGCCACGCCGCCTGCGCCGATCACCGCGTCGACTCGGCCGCGGTCCAGCACCACCAGCGCCTGTTCGATCGACTCGACGACCCGGACCTTGCCGACGGCGGCCAGCGCCGCCTCGGCCTGCGCCGCCAGGTTGGCGTCGCCACGAATCAGCAGGACATCCGCGTCGCTGATCTCCTTCGGTGCCGTGATGTGCGGGCCGTGTCCGACGCCGTAGCCATTGGCCGTTTCCGTCCGGCGCAGGATTTCGTCGCGCATGGTTGCCAGACGGCACAGGATGCGCAGACGCCCCAGCAAGTCGAGCAGGGCATAGGGACGCGGCAGGTAGGACACGGCCGACGCGTCGGGCAG
>CAZVLI010000379.1:0-4740 GCA_964627965.1 uncultured Rhodospirillales bacterium | reverse complement strand
CAAGCGCAAGCCCCCCGGCCGCGCACGCAAGAAGCGCGAACCGGAGCCGGTGGAGTAGTGCCGGCTCAGAAGTAGCCGACCAGACGCCCCAGGACGATCGCGGCGAGCCACGCGGCCAACGAAACGGCCGCGGCGGCCCGCAGCCTTTGCCGGACCGGTTCGCCGTCCCGCAGGCGGCGCAGCCAAGCCCATGCCAGCGCAGCGTCGACGACGCCGATGGCGACGATGGCCATCTTCGCCTGGAATAGCGACGCGGCGGCGTATTCGGTCGCCTTGCAGATGAACAGCAGTGCGCCCATCGCGACGGCCAGCGCCAGCCCGGCGCTCGCTATCGGCGCCAGCACGCTGGCCAGCATCGCCGCCGAGTGGCGCGACCACAATCCGAGCAGCCGCAGGTCAAGCGCCGCGACCGCACCGAACAGCAGGGCGATACCGGCGATGTGGCCCGCATTCACCAGCGGGTAGAGCCAGACCGAGCCGCGCAACGCAACCGCAAGCGGCGTCGCTTCGAGCCCGGCCAGCAGCTCTTGCATCCTGGGCCGCTACGACTCCCGGCCCGGGTAGAGGTCGTAGTTCTTGCCGGCGATCACCACGCGCTCGGCCTTCACCAGGCGCGCGTCCGGCTTCTTCGAGCGGTGGCCGTGAACCAGTATCTCGGTGCCCGCGGCCAGGAGTGCCGCGCTCAGGCCGGCCCGCTCGTTGCGCCAGGGCTGACCGACCTCGATGGTCCACATCTCGCCGTCGCTGACGATGTCGACCTCGCCATGCGGGTTGCCGAGGCGGATCGCCTGGACGACGCCGGTGATCTCGAACTCCTCGTCCGTCGCCCAGCCCCAGCCGTGATGCGCCTGCGCCCGGCCGGCGGCGAGCGCGACGACAGCCAGTGTCGCCCCGCGCAGAAAGTCACGTCGTTGCATCTTCGCCTCCTTCAAGCCGCCCATCCGGGGCGGCGGTCGCGGCGCCGGATCGCTGCTCAGGTCTCGTCCGGCCGCTCGCCCTTGCGGAACGGGGCGTAGTCTTCCAGGTACTCGATCTCGCGGTCGACCTCGGCGCGCTCATGTTCGAGATAGTCCTCGACGGCGCGGCGGAAACTCTCGTTCTCGATCCAGTGCGCGGAGTAGATGTGCGTCGGCAGGTAGCCGCGGGCCAGCTTATGCGGCCCCTGCGCACCGGCCTCCACGCGGGCCAGTTTGTGCTCGATGGCGTAGTCGATGGCGCGGTAGTAGCACGCCTCGAAGTGCAGGAACTTGTGGTCCTCCACGCAGCCCCAGTGCCGGCCGTAGATGCAGTCCGAGCCGACGAAGTTCAGCGCGCCTGCGATCCAGGCGCCGTTGCGCCGGCACATTACCAACGCGATCTTCTCGCCCATGCGCTCGCTGACCAGGCTGAAGAACTCGCGGTTCAGATACGGCCGGCCCCACTTGCGGCTGCCGGTATCCATGTAGAAGCGATAGAACGCGTCCCAGTGCTCGGCGCGCAGATCGTCGCCCTGGAAGATCTCGATGTCGATGTCCGACTCGTTCGCCGCGCGACGCTCCCGGCGGATCGTCTTGCGCTTGCGTGACGACAGGTCGTCGAGGAAATCGTCGAACGTCGCGTAGTCGCGGTTGTACCAGTGGAACTGCTCGCCGGTTCGTTGCAGTAGGCCGCGACCGCCGAGCCGTTCCCACTCCGGTTCGGTGACGAAGTTGAAGTGCAGCGTCGAGGTGCCGAGTTGCTTGGCTGCCTGGATCGCGCCGGTGATCAGGTGTTCGCGGATCTCCGCCGCGTCCGGCCCCGGCCGCACCAGCAGCCGCGGTCCGGTCGCCGGCACGAACGGCACCGCGACCAGCAGCTTCGGGTAGTAGCGTCCGCCGGCGCGCTCCAGCGCGTTGGCCCAGCCGTGGTCGAAGATGTACTCGCCCTGGCTGTGGCCTTTCAGGTACATCGGCACCGCGCCGACGGCATGCCCGCCCTCGTCCTCCATCAGCAGGTGATAGGGGCCCCAGCCGGTCTCCGGCCGCACGCAGCCCGAGTCCTCCAGCGACGACAGGAACGCGTGGCTGACGAACGGGTTGTCGTCACCGGCGCACGCGTCCCATTCCGCCGCCGGGATGTCGGCGATGCGGTTGACGGCCTTCAGAATGACGGTGGCTTCGTTGCCGGCCATGTCCGCTAGCTGATCTCGAACACCGCCTTGACCTCGACCGGCACGTTGCGCGGCAGCGCGTTGGTGCCGACCGCGAAACGGGCGTGCCGGCCGGCGTCGCCGAATACCTCGACCATCAGGTCGCTGGCGCCGTTCAGCACTTCGGGCTGCTCTGCGTATCCGTCGATGCAATTCACGAAGCCGCCGACCTCGACGCAGCGCACCACGCGGTCCAGGTCGCCGCCACAGGCCGTCTTCACCTGGGCGACGATGTTGATGGCGCAGATCCGCGCGATCTCCTTGGCCGCCGGCGTATCCAGGTCCTGGCCGACCTTGCCGGTCTTGGCGACCTTGCCGTCGACGAACGGGAGCTGGCCGGCGACGTAGACCATGTTCTTCGCGATCACGAAGGGAACATAGTTCGCGGCCGGAACCGGCGCGTCGGGAATGGTGAGGCCGAGTTCGGACAAACGCGCATCGATGCGTCCTGCCATGAGCGGGCGAGCTCCTGCTGCTTCGGGGATCGTTCAGCGGTTAGCTTAACCGGCCGGCGGCGTTCGCGCACGCGGGCAATCTTGGCCGCATCGCGGCGCCTGTGTTATGGCCGGAGGACGATGGGGACGCGCGCACAGACCTTGGCCGCCGCGCGCCGGAGGCGCCGCTGATGGACGGGCCGCTGCCGGCGCTGGACGGCTTCGCCATGCCGGCGGAGTGGGCACCGCACGAACGCTGCTGGATGGCGTGGCCGGTGCGGGCTGAGCTCTGGGGCGAGTTGCAGCCGCTGGCGTGCCAGGCCTACGCCGCGGTGGCCCGCGCCATCGCCGCCTACGAACCCGTATCGATGATCGTGCCGCCTGGCATCGAGGCCGAGGCGCGGCTGATGCTGGGCAAGCAGGTCGAACTCGTGCCGTTGCCGATCGACGACAGCTGGACCCGCGACAGCGGCCCGACCTTCGTGACGGACGCAGGCGGCGGGGTCGCTGCCGTCGCCTGGGGCTTCAACGCCTGGGGCAACCGCTTCCATCCCTACGACAACGACGCGGCGCTGGCCGAGGCGATTGCCGACCGGCTGGGCATGCGCTGCTATGCCAGCGACCTGGTCGCCGAAGGTGGCGCGCTGCATGTCGACGGCGTCGGGACAATGCTGGCGACCGAAGAGTCGATCCTGAACGACAACCGCAACCCGACCCTGTCGCGCGAACAGGTCGAGGAGCGTTTGGCGCTGCACCTCGGCGCGCGCCGCATGATCTGGCTGGAGAACGGTCTCGCGTACGACGAGACCGACGGCCATGTCGACAACTGCGCCCGCTTCGTTGCGCCGGGCGTGGTCATGGTGGCGATGCCCGCGCGCGACGACGACCCGAGCTTCGCGCGCATGCAGGCCAACCGCGACCGTCTGGCCAACGCCAAGGACGCCGCAGGGCGCGCGCTGGACATCATCGAGCTACCGCATCCGTCGCCGGCGCTGGGTCACCACGGTCCGCTCGCGCGCTCCTACGTGAACTTCTACATCGCCAATGGCGCGGTCATCGTGCCGCGCTTCGACGACCCCGCCGACGACGAGGCGGCTAGCATCATCGGCCGCGCTTTCCCGGACCGTGTGGTGGTGCAGATCGACGCCTCGGTCATCGTCGAGGGCGGCGGCGGCCTGCACTGCATCACCCAGCAGCAACCCGAAGGCCCGATCACCTCGGCGCGGTGAACCGGCCCAGCCCGACCAGCTTGCGCTGGCGTTCGAGCTCCGTTTCCAGGCGCTTCTGGCGCGCGGCGCTCCACTTCTGCTTCGGCTCCAGCCACAGCTTCGTCGCGGCCAGCGTGTCGGCGTTGCGTTCGGCCTTCATGTCCATTCGGCCGATCAGCTTGTCGCCGTCGAGCAGCGGGAAGATGTAGTAGCCGTACTTGCGCTTGGGCGCCGGCACGAAGATCTCGATCCGGTAGTCGAAGCCGAACAGCCAGTTCAGCCGGTTGCGGTCGCGCAACACCGGATCGAACGGATTCAGCGCGCGCAGGCGGGCAGGTGGCGCCGGCAGATCGGCCAGCAGCGCCTCGATGTCCGGTCGCGCCAGAAGTTGCTTCGGGCGGGAGCCGTCAGCGGTCTCCACCACGACCGGTACGGCCTCGCGGCCCAGATGACGCTGGCACCAGTCCTTGGCCTCGTCGATCGTCACCAGGTTCCAGAACCGCGCGATGTCGCCCGGCGAGCCGAAGCCGAGCCGGGCCAGCGCGCCGCGACAGGCCCAGTCGACGTAGGCGTCGTGCTCGGCCGCGCTCTCATGCAGGTGCGTCGGCAGCACCCGCTCGGTCAGCTCGTAGACCTTCTGGAAACCCTGGCGCCGCGCGATCACCACGCGGCCGGTGCGCCAGAGATACTCCAGCGCGGTCTTGCCGGCGTGCCAGTCCCACCAGCCGCGCTGCTTGCCGGTCGGCGCGTCGTTCAGGTCGCGCGCCATCACCGGACCGTGCTCGCGGATGTGCCCGATCACCGCCTCGGCGGCCTCGACCGCGTCGTGCCCGCGCCAGCGGATGAAACGTTGCCGGATGCCCTCGGCCTCGCGGGCGAACTTGCGGTTCCAGTAGGGGAAGTAATCGGCCGGGATGATCGAGGCGTCGTG
>CAZVLI010000378.1:4012-4760 GCA_964627965.1 uncultured Rhodospirillales bacterium | reverse complement strand
GATGGCGGCACGGTATCGCACCGGTGTCGACCTCGGCGGCACCAAGATCGAGGCGCTGGTCCTGGCGCCGGACGGCGCGGAGGCCGCGCGCCGCCGCATCCCCACGCCGCGCGGCGACTACGACGCGACGGTGGCGGCGGTGCGCGACCTTGTGCTGGCGCTGGAACGCGAAGCCGGCGTCGCGGACACGCCGGTCGGTATCGCGATTCCCGGCGCCGTGTCGCCGGCCACCGGCCTGATCAAGAACGCCAACTCGACCTGGCTGATCGGCAAGCCCTTCGACCGGGATCTGGCGGCGGCGATGGCGCGCCCGGTGCGGCTGGAGAACGACGCCAACTGCCTGGCCCTCTCGGAGGCCTCTGACGGCGCCGGCGCGGGGCAGGCGGTGGTCTTCGCGGCCATCCTCGGTACGGGCGTCGGTGGCGGCCTGGCGCTGGGCGGCCGGCCGCACGGCGGTCGCAACCTGATCGCCGGCGAATGGGGCCACAACCCGCTGCCGTGGCCGTCAGACGACGAACGCCCGGGCCCAGCCTGCTATTGCGGCCGATACGGTTGCATCGAGACCTTCCTGAGCGGCCCGGGTCTGGCCCGCGATGCCGGAATGGAACGCGGCGAGGACGTGGTCGCAGCGGCGGCGAACGACGACGCAGCGGCCGAGGCGGCGCTGGCACGGTACGAGGACCGGCTCGGCCGGGCGCTGGCCACGGTGAATAACCTGCTCGACCCGGACGTCGTCGTGCTGGGCGGC
>CAZVLI010000378.1:0-3995 GCA_964627965.1 uncultured Rhodospirillales bacterium | reverse complement strand
GTGGACGCGGGCGCGGATTTACCGCTATGTGCCGGCGTCGTGGGCGCCCCACGTCTTCTCCGATGCCGTCGATACGCCGTTGAAGCCGGCAAGGCACGGCGATGCCAGCGGCGTCCGAGGCGCCGCCTGGCTCTGGCCCCTGGAGGCGTGAGATGCCGGGCCTGTGCCGCGACTGCCTGAAGCAGACGGACAAGCAGCGTTGCCCGCATTGCGGCTCGGCCCGGGTGGTGCACCACGACGAGCTGTTCGAGCTCGCCATCGCGCACATCGACTGCGACGCCTTCTACGCCAGCGTGGAGAAGCGCGACGATCCGTCCTTGCGCGACAAGCCGGTGATCGTCGGCGGCGGCACGCGCGGCGTCGTCTCCGCCGCCTGCTACATCGCCCGCACCTATGGCGTGCGCTCCGCCATGCCGATGTTCAAGGCCAACCGCGCCTGTCCCGACGCCGTCGTCATCCGGCCGAACATGGAGAAATACAGCGCCGTCGGCCGTCAGATTCGCGCGATCTTCCAGCACTACACGCCGGCGGTGGAGCCGCTGTCGCTGGACGAGGCTTTTCTCGACCTTTCGGGCACGGCGGCGCTGCACCGCCAGGCGCCGGCCGTCACGCTGGCCGAGATCGTGCGGCGGATCGAGACCGAGATCGGCGTCACCGCTTCGATCGGGCTCAGCTACAACAAGTTCCTGGCCAAGGTCTGTTCCGACCTCGACAAGCCGCGCGGCTTCGCCGTGCTGGGCCGGGCCGAGGCCGTCGAGTTCCTGGCCAAACAGCCGGTCGGCGTGATCTGGGGCGCCGGCAAGGCGCTGCAGGCCAAGCTGGCGGCCGACGGCATCCGCACCTGCGCTCAACTGCAGCAGATGGACGAGACCCTGCTGATGAAGCGCTATGGCGCCATGGGCCAGCGCCTGGCCCGCTTCGCGCGCGGCCAGGACAGCCGCCAGGTCAGCGCCGGGCAGGGCATGAAGTCGGTTTCGTCGGAGACGACGTTCGAGAAGGACATCTTCGACCCGGCCGAGCTGCGCCGGGTGCTGTGGCGGATGTCCGAGAAAGTCTCGCGGCGGCTGAAGGCCGGCGGCATCGCCGGCGGCACCGTGGTATTGAAGCTGAAGACCGCCGACTTCCGCACCCGCACCCGCAACCACAAGTTGGCGCGGCCGACCCAGCTCGCCGACGTGCTCTACCGCCACGGCGGCGCGTTGCTGGACAAGGAGACCGACGGCACCCGCTACCGCCTGCTGGGCATCGGCGTCTCCGGCATCGAGCCGGCCGCCGGCGACGAGAGCACCGACCTGGGCGATCCCACGCTCAAGCGTCGCGCCAGCGCGGAGCGCGCGATGGACGCGCTCCGCGACAGGTTCGGCAACGATGCCGTGGTGAAGGGCCGCGGCCTGCGCGACTAGGCCGCGTCCGACCTAGCCTCGGTGCAGCGCGCAGATCTTGTTGCCGTAGGGGTCGCGCAAGTAGGCCAGGTAGAGCTTGGCCGGCCCGCCTTCGCGCCAGCCGGGCGGATCCTCGATGCTCTTGCCGCCGTTCGCGACGCCCGCGTCGTGGAACGCCTGCACCTTTTCCGGGCTGTCGCAGGCGAAGCCGATGGTGCCGCCGTTGGCGTGCGTCGCCGGCGC
Source organism: uncultured Rhodospirillales bacterium (assembly GCA_964627965.1). GTDB lineage: Bacteria > Pseudomonadota > Alphaproteobacteria > JAVKFY01. Next base: position 2,370 of record CAZVLI010000378.1, on the reverse strand, counting down.
GCCGTCGATAGGCTTGCTGATGCCGAACACGCCGGTCTGCGTGCGGTAGAAGACCCGGCCCTTCGGGTCGGTCTTGCCTTCCGACACGCCGATCGCGCCGAGCACCGCGTCGTAGAACTTCTTCGAAGCGTCGACGTCATCGGCGCCGACGAAAATGTGCGAAAACACCGCTTCCTCTCCTCTTTGTCTTGAGCGTCATCCCGGCCGGCAGCCGGTTCGAGCGCATCTGGGGCTGCAGGGTAGGTACGGCGACGGTAACACCTGTCTCGATTGCCGGGATAGCGGGGCTGAATTGCGGTAACGCGGCGTGGCCGGCCCCGGTCTTTGCAGTGCCGACGCCCTATGCGACGATAAGAGAAACGGGATGAGGAACGCGATCATGGACGGGCTCGAAGCCAACACCAAGGACGCGAGCGAGGCGAAGCAGGCGTCGACCTACGTACCGTCGCTGCAGCTTACGCAGGGCCAGCCGGCGCCGATTGCCGCGAACGGCGGCACTTCGTACATGGCATTCTCGCAGGATGGCGACGGCGGCACCGCGAAGGCGATGCAGGACGCGCTGGCCTGGGCGAGTGATCCGGAAACGCAGGCGTTCATCGACAGGCTCGACGGCGCGGCCTCGGGGCCGATCGAGACCGAGTGGGGCGTCGGCTTCCGCACCTACGAGGCCTGCATGGACCACATCCGGTCGACGGGCATGGAAGCGCCGGAGGGCGGAGTGGTGCTGCCGCTGCCCTACACGGCCTACAAGCAGCCGACCTATTCGGTGGTGTCGTCGAATGCCCTCTGGCACGACCCATCGCGTAAGGACATGGCCAACGTCATGCGCCGGGCGGAGGCGGGCAACCGGCACCGGAACCTGTTCTTCCCGCACGTGTTGCGCGACGCGCGGCGCATCGCCGAGTACCACCCCGGCCTGTCGCCCAGCAGCCCGGAATGCATGGACAGGCTCGGCGTCGCCCTGGCGCACTGCGAGTCCAAGTGCACGAATTTCTATGACGCGGCCGAGGTGGAGCGAGTTTTCTACCCGGAGATCGAGCGGCTGCTGCTGGACTTCTTCCCCGACGCCACCGACGCGCTGGTCTACAACCACGACGTCTTCGACAAGGACTACAAGGGCGACCGTACCGAGGACCAGGACGCGAAGAATCCCGGCGTCAACGCCAACTACGCCAACATCGTGCACAACGACCTGAACGACAACAGCGGGCGGGTGCGCTGTCGCGAGTTGCTGACCCAGAACCTGCGCAACTTCGGCCGCGAGCAGCACTACACGGAGGCGGAGGCCGACGCCAAGATGTCGCGGCGGTTCATGTCGATCAACCTGGCCAAGCCGATGGAGACGGTCGAGCAGTTTCCCTTCGTGTTGTGCGCCTGGCCGTCCTTCGCCGACCAGCCTTACATCACCAACTACCGCATCTACGACGACCGCGTCGGCGAGACCACGCGGTTCACCAATCGCCCCGACCACGAGTGGTACTGGTTCCCGCGGCAGACGCCGACCGAGGTCTCGATGCTGAAGTGCTACGACTCGGTGACCGATGGCTCGGTCTCGCGCTGGTCGTTCCATACGGCGTGCGTCGACCCGACCGTGCCGATCGACGCGCCGTGCCGCAAGAACGTCGTGGTGCGTTCCTACGTGTTCTTCTAGGGAGCGCTTGCGCCTAGCAGTTCGGGACCGGCAGGGCCTTCAGCTCGATCATCTTGCCGTCGAGCACGAGGTCGCCGTAGTCGAGCACCAGATCCTTGGTGACGCCGTTCTCGAACAGCGTCGCCTTGATCTCCATCTCCGGCACTTCCGCGGCCGTGCGCTCGGCATCGGCATGCACCGGGAAGTAGGCCAGGTTCACCGACCACGAGCGCTGCCCGACCATCAGTGGCCAGTCGTCCGCGTCCGGGCCCGGCCGTGACGGGCCAATCACGGCGAAGGTGTTGGACAGGCCTTCCTCGCCGGACCCGTCGAACACCGGCACAGACAACACCCGGCGGCCGGCCAATGCCGCATCGACCACCATCGCGGTGTGTTCGGACGGAAACACGGTCCCGGCGGGCAGTTTAATGGTCGTGTCCGGCGGCGCGTCGAACGCCACGGCCCCGGGCCCGCCGGGGCCGTCCAGCGACGCCTGGCCGTCGATCACCTCGATCACCTGGCCGTTCACTTCGTTGCGGACGGAGAAGCGGTAGAGGGTGCCGTCGCTGCTCTCCCAGGTCGACACGTTGTAGTCGTTGGCGACCGCCTGGCCGCTGCCATCGGTGGCGCGGGTGAAGATGCGCTGGTTCAGCACGTAGCCGTGGCAATCGCTCTGCAGCTCGAACACCAGGCGACCGTCGAGCCGCTCGATCCCGCTTTCGCGGTCGGTGTCGCGCATG
>CAZVLI010000377.1:978-4770 GCA_964627965.1 uncultured Rhodospirillales bacterium | reverse complement strand
AGCGGCGCAGCCGGCTGCGGCGCAGCGGCCTTGGCGGTGGCCGACTGGCCCTGGCCCTGCGCAAAGCGCTTGGCCGCCTTTTCGATCAGGCTGCCGCCTTCAGCGCGATTCATGCGCTCGGCCGCTTTCTGAACCAGGTCTGGGGTTTCCTTGGCACTCATGGCTTCGACCGCATTCATAGTCATAGCAAGTTCTCGAATTGAGCGATGATACTGGTCAGGTTCACGCGTGGTTCCATTAAGACCAAAACCCCGTATATCGCGACCAGGACGGCACAGACCGAGGCGAAGCCGCCGATCTCAGCCAACCGCAGCTTGGTGCGGCCGCTCTGTACGATTTTGGACACGGCGCCCAGCACCGGCAGACCGAAGGCCTGACGCAGGTTGTTCGTCGCCGTGAACGAGGTGTCGAGCTGCATCAGCAGGAAGATGAAGCCGCCACCGACACCGAGGCCGGCCGCCAGCACCACCGACAGCATCAGCGGCCGGTTCGGGGCGCTCGGCAGCGTCGGCAGCTTCGGCGGATCGACGATGCGGAACTGGATGTCGGTCTCCGCGTCGACCGCCTGGGCGATCTTCGCCGACTCGCGCCGCGACAGCAGCTGCTCGTAGTTGCGCTTGATGACCGAGTAGTCACGGTTCAGGTTGGCCAGCTCCGCTTCGATCTGCGGCGCCTGGGCCGCCATCGACTGCAGCTCGGTCAGCCGCTCCTTGATCTTCTCGACCCGGCGCTCGGCCTTGGCCACATTCGCTTCCGAATCCACCAGGCGGAGCTTCACGTGCTCGTAGAGGGCGTTCGGGATGCGCTGCGTGCCACCGCGCGGTGCCACGCCGCCGCCACCACCGCCGCTGCTGGCCTCCGCCAGCGCCCGGGCCTGCTCCGTCTCGAGCTGCTCCTCGAGCGACTGCAGGGTCCGCCGCGAGGCGACGACGTCCGGGTGCTGCTCGGTGTACTTCAGCAGCATCGAGTCCAGGTTGCTCTGCAGCGTGCTGATACGCTTCTGCAGACTGGCGACAGCGGGATCGACCTGTCGCGAATTGTTGTTCAGTACCACCTGCGGCGCCGCGTCGACTTCGAGATACTGCGGCACGGTCTCCAGCTGCGAGCGCAGCTGGTCGCGGGTCAGGATCGCCTCTTCCATCTGCGAGCGCGCTTCGTTGAGCTGACGCTGCATGTCGTCGGCCTTGGCGACGTAGCTGCCTTCGCGCGACAGCAGCCGGCCATTGGCGGCGCGGAAGTCCGCGAGCCGCTTCTCCGCCTCTTGCAGCTGACGTTCGTAGTCGAGCACCTGACCTTCCAGGAAGGCGCGCGCCGTCTCCATCTCCTGCCGGTTCTCGCCGACATTGTTCTCCACGAAGATGGTCAGCAGCGACTGCACCACGCGCTGCGCCACTTTCGGATCGGCGTCGCTGTAGCTGATCTTGAACAGGTTCGGGCCGGACGACCGGACCTTGATCTGCGCCAGCGTGCGGGCGACCAGCTGGTCCATCTCGCGCTCGGACGAAATCCCGAGGTCGAGATCGGCCATGCGGATGACCTGCGCCACATTGGGACCGCTCAGAAGCGTCTGATTGATCACGCGAACCTGGTCACGGATGTTCGGGTTGACCGCGATGCCCTTCAGCAGCGGGGTCAGCAGGGTATCCGTGTCCACGTAGATGCGTGTCGACGCATCATACTTGTCTGGCATCGCCGCGACGCCGAACCAGCCGCCGAGGCAAACCAGCCACGCCATTGCGATACCAAGCCAGCGGCGCCGCCAAAGGCCGCGCAGCCACACAGAAATCATGGACTTCGTGTCTTCCATCGGACGATCCCGGGTCTATGCCCTCTAGCAAGGTCGCGGCGAACCGCGACGGCCCTCGACACGGTCCCTGGCGGGACCGTTCGCGACCCAATTCGGCACAAATGTCACCGATGCCGCGGGTCGCGACGGGAGTCCTGCAAGAAGCGTGCTAGAACCAGCTCTGCGGAATAATCAGCACGTCGCCAGGCAGCATTTCCACATTTGCCGCCACATCGCCGTCTTTCACCAGGTCGTCGAGACGCACCCGGTAGCTAATCTCCTGTCCGTCGACCTGACGCACGATGACGGCGTCATTGCCGGCGGCGAATTCGGTCAAACCGCCAACCGCGATCATCACGTCAAGAACGGACATGTTTTCCCGATATGGGATGCCCTGCGGCCGTGCCGCCTCGCCGACCACGCGGATCTGCTGGTCGAAGGGTCCCTGGAACCCGGTCACCAGCACGCTGACGATCGGATCCTGGATGAACTTGGAGAGTTCCCCCTCCAGGTCGCGGGCCAACTCGGTCGGCGTCTTGCCGGCCACCGGCACGTCGTCGATCAGCGGCACCGTCAGGCGGCCGTCCGGGCGAACCGGCAGCGTCACCGACAACTCCGGGTTGCGCCAGACGAAGATATTCAGGTTGTCGCCCGGGCCGATCCGGTAGGCCGGGGTCGGGAAGTCGCCGGCGTCAGCCGGAGCCAGATCACGCGAGGTGCAGCCGGCCAGAACCAGCATGCCCACCGCGGCAATACTCACCAGCAGTCCGTGAAGTCGCTTCGCCATCGCCGGTTTCCTGTCGCCCGCCGTAAGTCGCATTCGCCTGATCTACTCATTAACAGCGCCCGTCAGGCAAATCAACCATGCACGCCAGAGCTTAACCCGGTCCTAATCGGCGATGGTTTTACTTGCTCATGCTCTGCCGCGCAGGACGTCGGACATTGGCCGCCGCAACTCGATCCAGTGCAGGCTGCCGCTCGGCTGGCCGCCCAGATCGGTCTTGTAGCGCTGCGCTCCGGCCATGAAATCATAGTACTGGCGGCCGGCCTTCGCGTGCGTCTCGATGCACAGGTGGTGGCTCACGAGGCCGGGCCGGGCGCGGTTATCGTCGAAGTAGCGCAAGCCGCTTTGATAGAAATAAACCCGGTCGCCATAAATAAAGTTGTAAAGATAACCAATATCTTCGTCGCCGGCCGCAACCCGCACCAGTTCGACATGACCATTGGCGAAATTCTCTTCGATCAGACGGCGATGAAACACCTCGAAGAACGGCTCGGCGAAGGCGCCCGCGCGCCCGCGACGGTGCCAGGACGCTTGGTGCAGGCCCTTCAGGCGCACCAGGAACTCAAGCGCCTGATCGAGACTGCCGGCGACCGTCAGGGTCGGCTCGGCGTCGTAGAATCGCATGGAGCGCCGAATGTGCTGGCGCACGTTGCGGCTCAGCATCGCCAGATGCCGGTCCGGCGCATCCAGGTCGCTCAGCGCCAGGCTGAACACCTCCTTGCTGTCCCGTTCCGCCACCTGCCAGCCCAGTTCGCGCGCCGTGTCGGCATAGTCCGGCGCCACGCCGCCCAGCAGAAAACGGTCCAGCCACGGGCGTGCCCCGGCGTGCAACTGCCGCAGCACGGCGCGGCGCACCGCGTCTTCGCGGCCACGCGCCGCCAACACGCCGTTATATTCGATGTAGATACGGTCGTAGCGCGGATCGCCGAGTTCGCTGAGCGCCAGCCGACGCTGCCACGGCAGCGCCACCGGCCCCTCGAACCAGGCCGCAAGCCCGATCGGACGCTCGCCGTCGCGCACCGACATTACGTGCGGCGTGCGGCCGGTGGCGCGCGCCAGACAGCCGACCCAGTGCCAGGACTGGAAGAAGGAGTGGTCGGCGTCGCGCTCCAGCGCCTGCCACGCCGCCGCCAACGCCTCCAGGTCCGGTTGCGGCGCGAGTTGCACCGCCAGCGCGCCCGTCTCGGCGAGTTGTAGCCGACGGCCAAGGCCCCTCGCGACA
>CAZVLI010000377.1:0-968 GCA_964627965.1 uncultured Rhodospirillales bacterium | reverse complement strand
CGGCGCCGTCCCCCGGCACGGCTGACCCGGAATGCATGTCGTCCCGTACTCGTCGCTAGAGGCGCTGCCGGCCGACGTCCAGGCCCTGCTGGAGGCGGGTGGCGCCAGGGACTTCCAGAACGGTCGCGCGTGGTTCGCGAACTTCCTCGCGACCTGCCTCGATCCGGGCGACGAGCCGATCCTGGTTGCGGTGACGGACGATGACGGTGCTCCCCTTGTGTTATTGCCGTTGCGCCGCCGAGCACATTACCAGCATGCCAGCTTCGGTCGGGAATTGGCGAGCCTCGCCAACTTCTACACCTGCACATACCGCCCGGCCATGGCGGCCTTGCCGCCAGCCGAGCAAGCCCGGGCCGTGGCCACCGCCATCGATGGCATCCGGAACCGCTTCGATCTGCTCGACCTCAACAGCCTGCCGGCCGACGAACCGCTCTACTCGGCCCTGCCTTCTGCCTTGTCTTCCCTAGGCTTGTGGCATCAGGCCTATGAACATTTCGGAAATTGGTACGAAACCATGCCGGCCGAGCCCGAGCACTACCTCGCGGCGCGGCCCTCGCCGCTGCGCAATACGCTGGTCCGCAAGGGCAAGCGCCTCGCCCGCGACGGCACGGCCCGCTTCGAGATCGTCCGGCAACCGGCCGAGGTCGATCGCGCGCTGGACGCCTACCAGCGCATCTATGCCGCCAGTTGGAAGGAACCGGAGCCCTATCCGGACTTCACCGCCGGCCTGGCGCATGCAGCGGCCGCCGCCGGCGCGCTGCGAATGGGTCTGTGCTGGATCGGCGACGAGCCGGCGGCGGCGCAGCTCTGGCTCACCCAGGGCGCCCACGCGACGATCTTCAAGCTGGCCTACGACGAACGCTTCAAGGCCGCCTCGGCCGGCTCCCTGCTGACCTGGCACATGATCCAGGCGGTTTTTCATGATGCGGGGGCCACCGAGATCGACTATGGCCGCGGCGATCACGCCT